>JBHENB010000080.1:0-8821 GCA_046262255.1 Chitinophagaceae bacterium | reverse complement strand
ACAGTAGATGCTTCAAAAAGTAACCAGGGGTTACTGAATCATACACCTACCGATGACGTGTATGTGCATTTAGGCGTAATAACTAATTTAAGTGCCAATGCAAACGATTGGAAATATGTAAAAACTACCTGGGGAACCACGGATGCGTCAGCGAGGGCCACCTATGTTGGAAATAATAAATGGCAGTTTGCTATCTCTGGCAGCTTGCGCAACTACTTTGGAATAACCAACCCTTCTGAGACCATTCAAAAGATTGCTATTCTTTTTCGTAATGGCAGTGGTTCTAAAAAACAGGCAAATAGCGATGGCAGCGATATGTATATTCCTATATATACTTCCAGTCTTGCAGTGCGGATTACACAACCCGCCACAGAACCACGCTTTACACCGGTTCCTGAGCCACAAAGCTGGACAATAGGTACAAACTTTATGGTACAGGCTTCTGCAAATAAAACTTCCAACCTAAAGCTTTACCACAACGGCTCCGTAATAGCATCTGCCAATGGAGTGCAAAATATTAGTGGAAATTCAACCGTAACCGCTTTAGGAGCACAGCAAATAATTGCAGAAGCAAATGATGGTTCCGTAACCAGGTACGATACCCTGAATATTTTCGTTGCACCCTCAGGTTCGCCTGTATTAACGTTACCAGCAGGAGTAAGGGATGGAATTAATTATGAGCCGGGGAACACTTCCGTTACTTTAGTGCTGCATGCGCCCGGTAAAAATATTGTTACCGTAATTGGTGATTTTAATAACTGGACAGAAGGTCTTAGTTATATAATGAACAAAACTCCTGATGGTAAGAAGTTTTGGATCCGCTTAACTAATTTATCACCTGGTGTGGAATATGCTTTTCAATATAAGTTAGATGATACATTGCGAATTGCAGATCCCTATGTAGAAAAGGTTTTAGACCCGTTCAATGATCCTTTTATTACCAGTGCTACGTATCCAAACCTGAAACCATATCCAACAGGTAAAACATCAGGTATTGTTGGTGTATTACAAACTGCTTCGCCAGGCTACAATTGGAACATAAATAATTTCAATCGTCCGGATAAAAGAGGTTTAATTATATATGAGCTTTTAGTACGGGATTTTGTTGCAGCACACGACTGGAAAACATTACGGGACACATTAAATTACCTGAAGAACTTAGGCATCAATGCTATTGAAATAATGCCGTTCAACGAGTTTGAAGGCAACATCAGTTGGGGGTATAATCCAAACTTTTATTTTGCCCCTGATAAGTATTATGGGCCAGAAAACTCGCTTAAAGAATTTATTGATGTTTGCCATCAGAATGGCATTGCTGTAATAATGGACATTGCATTGAACCATTCATTCAGTACATCGCCAATGGTGCAGTTATATTTTGACAGGCAAAATAACAGGCCAGCACCAAACAATCCCTGGTTTAACCCGGCAGCAAAACATGCGTTTAATGTTGGTTATGACATGAATCACCAAAGCGAGGAGACCCGTTACTTCACCAGTAGGGTAGTGGAACATTGGTTGCAGGAATATAAAATAGACGGTTTCCGTTTTGATCTTTCAAAAGGCTTTACACAAATAAATACATGTGATGCAAATGGCAATAACTGTAATGTAAATGCCTGGAGCAATTATGATGCTTCCCGAATTGCTATCTGGAAGCGTTACTACGATACTGTTCAAACAAAATCATCAAATGCCTATGTAATCCTGGAACATTTTGCAGACAATACAGAAGAAAAGGAACTGGCAGAGTATGGAGCGCTGTTTTGGGGAAACCTTAATTACAATTACACAGAGGCAGCAATGGGTTATCTGGGCAATTCTGATTTTAGCTGGGGCATACATACAGTGCGTGGCTGGAGCAAACCGCACCTGATTACTTATATGGAAAGCCATGATGAAGAACGCATCGTGTACAAAACTTTACAATTTGGAAACGCAACCTCTAATTATAATACCAAAGTTTTAGATACTGCTTTAAAGCGGCTTGAATTGGATGCTGCATTTTTCTTCACCATACCAGGACCGAAAATGATATGGCAGTTTGGAGAATTAGGTTATGACTATTCTATTAATCATTGTACAAATGGAACAGTGAACAACATTTGCCGGTTAGACCCTAAACCTATACGGTGGGATTACTTTGGTGATGCCCGTCGCAGGCATGTATATAACACGTTTAGCAGTCTGATCAAACTCCGTTTTCATCCATGGTATAAAGATGGATTTATGAACAACCGGATAGAACAAAGCTTAAACGCCGCATTTAAATGGATAAAAGTAACAACTGATACATCTAATCTTTTGGTTGTTGGAAATTTTGATATTAATCCCACTTCAGGAACAGTTACTTTTCAAAGTGCAGGCACCTGGTACGATTACCTTAATAATACAACATTTACTGCTACCGGTTCCGCACAAAACATAAGCCTGCAGCCCGGTGAATTTCATGTATATGTAAACAGGAATGTAAATAATAATCCGGTGACTCCAATTATTAATGTGCCCTGGGATGCAAATACATTAGAAGCAAAACTTTATCCAAACCCGGCCGCAGCAACTTTTACAGTGGATTTAAATTTGCCCCAAAGTAGAGTAGTAAGCCTTCAATTGATTAACAGTGCAGGACAAAAACTAACTACACTGCATGAGGCATTCCTGATAAAAGGCAGGCATCAGCTTTTATTAAACAGATCCCGGCTGAATATTGCATCCGGCACTTATTATATAAAGATCAGCACTAAAACAAGCAACAAAACTTTACAAATCACACTTCAATAAGGTGTTGAAACTAAAACTGCTGCAATGAAACATATAAATCGCGCCTTTTTCAATATTGCTGTGTCAGTGGATTGTGTAATTTTTGGCTACAAGAACAAACAGTTAAAAGTCCTATTGATCAAGTCTGACCTTAAAGAGTATGAGGGACTTTGGTCATTACTGGGTAACCTGGTAACCCATGAAGAAGATATTGAAGAAGCTGCTTACCGGGTACTGCAGGAACGTACAGGTTTACAGGATGTTTACCTGGAGCAGGTACATACCTTCGGCAAGGTTGACCGCCACCCTTCCGGCAGGGTTGTTACCACTGCGTATTATTCTCTTGTAGATATAAGCCATAAACTGAGGTTATCGCATAATGAATTGCACTGGCATGCTGTTAAAGATGTGGGGCAACTGGCCTTTGACCATAAAACCATATTGAAGACCTGCGTTAAAAAACTGAGTGAACAGATAATAGATCACCCGGTAGCATTTAACTTGTTACCGGAAAAATTCTCACTTAGGGAGTTGCAGGACCTTTACGAGGCAATTCTTGGAGTTTCCCTTGACCGCAGAAATTTTAGAAAACGGATCACACTTAAAAACTGGTTGGTAGATTTGAATATACAGGAAGAAGATGTGCCCCACAGGCCAGGCAAGTTATACAAGTTCAAAACCCAATTAAAAAAGAGTTACCAGCCGTTTAGAAGCAGCAAATCAGATAGAATAGCTGTCTAAGTTCGGAACCTATTTTTCCTTACTTTCTCCTGCAAATCCATTAAAAAATATTTATAAATTGATAATAAGAACTATAATTAGTTTATCATTGTGTTCTCAATACACATTATTACCTTTCCCGACTATTTAATAACGCTAAGAATTAACTGATTATGAATTATATATCATTACGTACTCTTATTTTGCCAGCACTTATTGTGTTTTTTGCCACTACTGCATTTGCACAAAATAAAACTGTATCTGGTCGTGTAACTGATGCGGGTGGTGCCGGGCTACCCGGAGTTAGTGTTTCGGCAAGAGGTACAAATACCGGTACTTCAACTGATGCTACGGGCAACTATACTATCACTGTTCCAACTGCTATAACTACTTTGGTTTTTTCTTCTGTAGGTTATGGCACACAGGAAGTAAATATTGGCGGACAAACCAATGTAGATGTGCGGTTACAGGCAGCAGCGGGTAATTTAAGCGAGGTAGTGGTAATTGGCTATGGAACTGCCAGACGAAGAGACCTTACTGGCTCTGTTGCCAATGTTACCTCAAAAGATTTTGTAAAAGGTCCCATAACTACACCGGAGCAGCTTATTGCAGGTAAAGTTGCCGGCGTACAAATTACCTCTAATGATGGTATGCCAGGTTCTGGTAGCCGTATTCGTATCAGAGGTGGTACTTCTCTTAATGCAAGCAATGATCCTCTGATTGTAATTGACGGTGTGCCTATTGATAATGCAAGCATTGCCGGTGCTGCAAGCCCGTTAAGCATGATCAATCCAAATGATATTGAAAGCATGAGTGTTTTAAAAGATGCTTCAGCAGCAGCAATATACGGCAACAGGGCTGCAAATGGAGTTATTCTTATTACTACAAAAAAAGGCAGTACTGGCAAATTAAGAGTGAACTTCAGCAGCTTAAACTCTGTATCAAGAGTAACTGATATAGTGGATGTACTTAGCGCAGATGAATTCAGAACATTTGTAAATGAAAGAGGATCCGCTTCAGACAAAACAATGCTTGGGAATGCAAATACAAACTGGCAGGAAGAAATTTATCGGTCTGCCTTCAGCACGGATAATAATATTTCTTTGAGTGGGGGTCTCCCTAATGTTCCTTACAGACTTAATCTCGGCTACCTTAATCAGAATGGAATTTTAAAGCGTAGCAACTTACAGCGTACTTCTGTGGGCTTAAACTTATCTCCAAAATTCCTAAATAATCATTTAGGCATAGATGCAAACGGAAAGTATTCTTACCAAACAAACTTTTTTGGCAATCAGGGTGCCATTGGCTCCGCGGTTTACTTTGATCCCACTAAACCCATTTATTCCGGGAAAGATAACCAATTTGGCGGCTATTCCGAATGGTTATCAAACGATACTACATTAAATGGTCTGGCACCAAAAAATCCATTAGGCTTACTTGATTTACGAAATGATGAGAGCAATGTTAACCGGTTTATAGGAAATATTCAGTTTGATTATAAAATGCATTTTTTACCCGATTTACGTGCAAACATTAATTTAGGAACCGACAGAAGCCATGGTGAAGGAACCGTTTTTGTTCCGGGGTTTGCTGCCGCTGATTTTACACGTGGAAGCGCTGGCAGAAATGGTGGAAGGTTTAATCAATATGAAGAAGAAAGAACAAATAAATTATTTGAATCTTATCTAAACTATGCAAAAGACATTGCTGCAATTGGTAGCCGTATAGATGCAATTGCAGGTTACTCATGGCAGGACTGGAAGTATGAGTCACCTTCCTTTCCAGATCTGGCAGCAGACAGAATAGACACAATTAAACAGGCAGGTGTTGCAGGCTTTGCCCAGAATACACTTGTTTCTTTTTATGGTCGCCTTAATTATTCTTACAAGAGTCGCTATCTGGCCACAGTTACGTTTCGCCGTGATGGCTCTTCAAGGTTCAGTGAACAAAACCGATGGGGTAACTTTCCATCAGCAGCATTGGCATGGAATATAAAGCAAGAACCTTTTTTAAAGAATAATGACTTTTTAACTGCACTAAAATTGCGTTTTGGCTGGGGCATCACCGGCCAACAGGAAGGCATAGGTAATTTTGGATTTCTTCCATTTTATTCTTATGGTGATCTTGGAGCACAATACCAATTTGGGAATACTTTTTACCCCGTCGTAAGGCCGCAGGGATATGATGTAAACCTGAGGTGGGAAGAAACAGAAGCGAGAAATGTGGGAATTGATATTGGATTTTTAGATAACCGTATCAACTTTACTGCAGATTATTACAATAAAGATACCCGTGATCTGTTAGCAGTGGTTCCTGCACCGGCAGGCACCAACTTCACAAATCAGTTATTAACCAATGTTGGTTCTCTAAAAAATCAAGGGTTAGAGTTTACGTTAACTACTAATCCTGTAAGAAGGAGAGATTTTAACCTCGACCTTGGGTTTAATCTTACCTATATAATACAAAATGAAATTACCAATTTGCAGTTAGTGAATGATCCTACTTATTTAGGTGCAGAAGTTGGTTCTATAGGCCTGAATGGGTATGTTCAAAGACTGACGGTAGGCTACAGACCATATACCTACTTCCTGTACAAGCAGGTATATGATAAGGATGACAAACCGATTGAAGGACTATACGAAGACAAGAACCGCGATGGTAAAATAGATGACCTTGATAAATATTGGATGAAAAATCCGGAGCCAACTGTTTTCATGGGCTTCTCTGCCAATGCTACTATAAATAAACTTGGTGCAGGTTTTACCATGAGAGCTAATTATGGTAATTACATGTTCAATAACCTTAATGTTGGTGCAGGGATATTTGAAAATGTTTCCTCCGGTCAAAATTATTTAAACAATGCAACGAATGAAATTTTGGTTTCAGGTTTTAACCGTAGACAATCCTGGTCTGACTATTATTTAGAAAATGCATCATTTTTAAGAATGGATAATGCATACCTGAATTATAATGTTGGCAGGATAGCTAACGACAGGGCTAACTTAAGATTGAGCTTAAATGTGCAGAACGTCTTTGTGGTAACAAAGTACTCTGGTCTTGATCCTGAAGTGATTGGCGGTATTGATGGCAGCATTTATCCCCGTCCCAGAATGTATGCATTAGGAATCAATTTGGATTTTTAATTTTTTTAAAAGTAACTATATGATTAGGAGAAAATTGTTGTGGTTCATTTATTTCATAGCGGTATTTGGCATCTCCTGTACTAAGGACCTTGACAGAATACCCAAAGATGCATTAACCGCAGATGCATTATATACTACGGAAGCCGGTTATATTAGTTCGCTGGCTAAAATTTATGCAGGACTTGCACTCACAGGAAATGCAGGTGGTGCAGGCAGCGGGGATTTAGGGGGAATAGATGAAGGCTTTTCATCTTACCTGCGTAATTACTGGAATGTTCAGGAATTGCCAACAGATGAAGCAGTAATTGCGTGGAACGATGCAACAATAAAAGACTTTCATAATATGTCGTGGACGCCTGCTGATGGTTTTTTGCGGGCATTGTACAGCCGTATTTATTATCAGATAACATTAGCAAACGCATTCATTCGTGAATCGTCAGATGAGAAACTTTCCGGAAGAGGTTTCAGCGGTGCGGAAGCAACAAAAATTAAGGGCTACCAGGCAGAAGCAAGATTTTTAAGAGCATTGAGCTACTGGCATGCTTTGGACTTATTTGGAAATCCAACCTTTGTTACTGAGAATGACCCTATTGGTGCTTTTTTGCCACCGCAAATTACAAGAGCAGAATTGTTTAATTATGTTGAATCTGAATTAAAAGCTGTGGAAGCTTTACTGCCGGATGCAAAGCAAAATGAATATGCACGTGCAGATAAGGCAGCCGTTTGGATGACACTGGCAAACTTATATTTGAATGCACAGGTTTATACAGGTACCCAAAGATTTACGGACGCTGTTACTTATAGTTCAAAAGCTATTGCACCTTCCTACACTCTTGAACCTAACTATGCTAATTTGTTTTTAGCCGATAATCATAAATCAAACGAATTAATTTTTGTTGTTGCATTTGACGGCACAAGAATCACTACTTATGGCGGTACTACATACCTTGTACATGCACCGGTTGGTGGTGATATGAATGTAAATGAATTTGGAATTGATTATGGGTGGGGTGGTTTGCGGACAACAAAAGCATTTGTACAAAAATTTACTGATCCTTCAGGAGCTACAGATAAAAGAGCTATGTTCCACTCCGCAGGTCAATCATTAGAAATCAATGACATTAGTGATTTCAGAAGCGGGTTTAGCATTCGTAAATGGAAAAACAAAACATCTACAGGTGCAAATGGTTCAAACCTTACATTTCCCGATACCGATTTTCCAATGTTTCGTCTGGCAGAAGCGTACCTTATATATGCAGAAGCTGTACTTAGAGGAGGCACCGGTGGTACTGCAGCACAGGCATTAACTTATATAAATAATCTCCGTCAAAGAGCTTATGGCAATTCAAGCGGAAATATAACTTCCGGGCAGTTAACATTAGATTTTATTTTGGATGAACGAGCAAGAGAATTGTATTGGGAAGGAAAAAGAAGAATTGACCTCATTCGTTACGACAGGTTTACTACTGTAGCTTACTTGTGGCCATGGAAAGGAGGAGTTAGAGATGGGAGAGCTGTAGAGTCATTCCGTAATATTTATCCAATTCCCGCTGCAGAAATCAATAGTAATCCTAACCTTGTTCAAAATCCCGGCTATTAATTATAATTAAGTAATATGAAAAATACATTCCTAAAACTATTTCTGCCGTTTTTCTTTTTAGTGTTTTTATGGTCTTGTGAGAAGGAGGAAAGCAGAGTTTATTTAGAGGGAGGAACTCCTCCGGTACTTACTTCATCTGTAACGGGCACAGTTCCCCTTTCATTTGTTAATAAAGACCAGGAGGCAATTCGGCTTTCGTGGACCAATCCGGCATATCAATTCACCACAGGCACAAGTTCACAAAACGTAACCTATCAGGTAGAGATTGATACAACAGGTTCCAACTTTACCAACCCCAACAGGAAAATAATCACCGTAAGTAATGACCTGGGCCTTACTCTTACGCAGGATCAGTTGAACGATTATTTGTTGAATCAATTGCAGTTGAATACCACAATGTCTCACAATATAGAAATGAGAGTTAGGTCAACGCTTGGCACAAGTGCTGCTCCTTTTTTTCCTCCCTCTCCACTTGTGGAGAGGGCTGGGGTGAGGCAAAATAGTTTCAATAGTTAAGTTGAAGTTGAAACAAAGCGAGGGCTCTTTGCGAAAGCAAGAGCCTTTTTGTTATGCTCAGACATTATCTTTGCACACTAAA
>JBHENB010000079.1:0-9118 GCA_046262255.1 Chitinophagaceae bacterium | reverse complement strand
GCGGCAATCTGCTACATCTGTTTTGCGACCTTTTACCTGTTTGGTTTCTTTGGGGTTGACCAGGCATACTTTGATCCCGCAGCTTTCCAGCATGGCATATAGCGCCATCCAATAAACCCCCGTAGCTTCCATGGCTACTTCTGTATTGCCTTTTTGCTGCAAATACTCTGCGCATTCATAATAACCCGATGTGAATGTATCAAAGCTTTTTACTTCTGTTCCATCTACAGAAACAAAAATTTTTGCAGCTCCTGCATCAATGCCTGCTCCATTTTCATGAACCGTTTTAAAAACTGTTACCCTTTGCATAACTTTATTTTTATTTTTTTACAATAGGTAACTTATGGCTCAAAGAAAATAAATAGTAAAGAGGCATGCTGCCATACGGGAATACTTCCTTATAAGCCATAAGGAAGCATCACCAAAAAGTGCTATGCTTTTCTTCGAAGCAAATCTCAGCCTCAGGTACAAGACACTAAAAGGACGAACTGCTACGCTGCCATAAGTTGCCTTTTTTACTGGAGCTAAGTTCACTCTTAAGGGTCATTTTCAAAGAGCTTAAGCAAACGCTTATAAATTACTCAGAATGACAAAAAGTAGAGTAATACACCTCTGAAACATCCAACTACTTGCAAGCCCATTGGTAAAAGCACTCTTCCCGTTGTTAATTTATTTTTGCCACCGGAACATACAAAAATAGCTTGAGGATTCGTATTACTCCACTCTCACTCTCGGGTCAACCACACCATATAAAATATCGGCCATTATATTAACTACAATAAAAAACGTAGCAGATATCAGCACCGACCCCATTACAACAGGAAAGTCCAGCTTTTCCAACGCATCAACTGTTACTTTTCCAATGCCTTTCCAGCCGAAAATATATTCTATAAAAAAAGCACCTGCCAGCAGTTCTGCAAACCAGCCGGTAATGGCTGTAATTACGGGATTCAACGCATTTTTAAGTGCATGTTTCCACACTACTACCTTTTTGCTTAACCCTTTTGCATAAGCCGTTCTAATGTAATCCTGGTCCAGCACATCCAGCATAGCACTGCGGGTGAGTTGAGTAATAATTGCAAGCGGACGTATCCCTAAAGTAATTGCCGGTAAAATGAGGTTTTGTAGCGTCAGCCGTTTTTGGCCTGTGTCTACATCCATATCGAACCAATTGCCTGTAATGTGTAACCCTGTCCAGTCACTCAATAAGAAACCAAAGACATAGGCAATAATGATTCCCATAAAAAAAGACGGCGCAGATATACCTATAATACTGGAAAATACAGCGGTGGTGTCCAGCCAGGTGTTTTGTTTTACGGCCGCTATAACGCCAAGAGGGATTCCAATTATGACTGCAATTATCATTGCTGCAATAGCAAGTAATAACGTTCCTGGTAATGCCTCCAATAAAATATTACTAACCGATTTTTTTGTTTGATAAGATTTGCGCAGGTACGGAAGCTTGATAGCAAAGTTTTTTTCTCCGCCAATGAATATGCCTTTAAGTTGTTTCCTTTCGATTTCTTCAGTGGAGTGAAAAGCAACAGGTGAAACATCATTCAAATAAAAAAAGAATTGTTTCCATTTAGGCTGATCGAGATATAATTCTTTACGTATGTTAGCTTGTGTTGCTGCATCGCCTGTTTGCCCCATTACCAGGCGGGATGGATCGCCAAAGCCCTGGAACAGGAAAAAAACCAATACCACCACTCCTATCATCACCAATAGTCCGTATGCTATTTTTTTTGCAATGTATTTAAGCATACTATTGAGTTGAATCTATAACAGGTTCTGTTTCCGGCACTTTTTGTACAGCTATATTATTTATTGTTTTTAATGCTTTACTTATTTCTTTGCCGCTCCATTTTTCTGCCACAGCACCTTTGTTTAAGAGATATATTGATGGGTTCGTTCTTGCAGCAGTTCTGAATGCAGTTAAATCAATTTTCATAATAGGGATTTTTACCTGAACTCTGTTGAAAAATTCACTTAGAGTAGTTGCATTCATTGTTATGGCATAAACCGGTATATTTTTTTTACCGGATGTTTCTACCAGACTTTTCACATCAACATTCGTTTCTTTATCGTTGTTGTAATGAATAAAATACAATATGCTGTATCCGGGATGGTTTAATATTAATCCTGTGGAATCAAAGTCGGAAGACCCTATCAACGAAAAACCTTTTATAGCAGGCTCCGCATTTCCTTTTCTAACTAGTTTATCTTTTCTGTCAATAAACTTATATGCATCTAAATCATCAGGTAAATTCCCGGGAGAAAATTCAAATTGTTTTCCATCTTTTTCATAAATAAACCTGATAGCAAAACTATCTGCAACAGCATTCGCCGGGATTTTCATTTGCTCTGCAATATTGTTGCCTTTTTTAAATGGCAGGCAATCTACAACAGGCTTATAGTTAAGAACGTACCACTGAAATCCGGTACTAAAAATCAAAAATGCCAGTAATACTAAAGCCTGAAGTTTAGTTGTAAAAAAGGGAACAATATATTTCTTTCCGAAAAGAAGAAATAAGATTAATGCGAGCAATAAAATATCCTTTAAAAAAGAAGTCAATGGAGTAATAGGAAGGCAATCCCCGAAACACCCGCAGTTCTTAAACGTGCCTGAAAAATATGCATAGCCTGTAAGAAAAGTAAAGAATAATATAAGCACCAGAAGCAGGTTCAAAACTAATTTCCTTTCCCAGCCAATAAGTAAAGCCACCCCAGCCATAACTTCCAAAGCAATCATAAACACCGACAAAGCCAATGTATGCCCATGCAAAAAATTAAAAAGATTTATAAAAAATGACTTTAAAAAAAAGTTGCTGGTTGTCAGCCCGGTATTCCAGATTTCAAAAAACTCTTCCATCTTATAGCTAAGGCCTAATGGATCGTTTGCTTTAACTAAGCCCGATACAATAAATAATAACCCTACTATTATTCGCACAACAGTAACCGCTGTTCTCATTCCATTATTTGTATTGCCCGGCTTCATTTATAAGTATCAGTGCAAAAACTGCATAATTAATTATATCAAAATAATTTGCTTCTATCCCTTCACTCATAACTGTTTTGCCATCATTTTTTATTATTTGACGGATGCGCTGAATTTTCATTGCGATAAGATCTACAAAACTTTCCTGGTTCATATCCCGCCATGCCTCACCATAATCATGGTTTTTGTTTCGCATTAATTCTTTTGCTGCTTTCAAATGTGTTGTATAAAGTGCTACTGTTTCATCTATACCAAGTTCCTCGGGTGCTTCAACATCTAATCTCAACTGAATCAGGCCAATAACAGCATAATTCACAATTCCTGTTAGTTCGTCTTCAATGTTGTCACCTATTCTTTGCTCCTTGTTTTCCTGAATAGTACGTATTCGTTGTGCTTTTATAAAAATCTGGTCAATTATAGAAATGGTCCGTAATACTCTCCAGGCTGTTCCGTAATCCTGCGTTTTGGCATGAAACACGTTTTTGCACTTGTTTATTATTTTATCGTATTGCAGTTCAGTTTTTGGACTAAAGTCTTCATTCATACATAGAGCATTAAGTTTGGTACATTAGCATCAAAAGTAACAAAATACCTAAATGTTATCCATCAATTGCAATGGGCGTCTGTTATCTTTTCACCATCCGGTGGTAATGGGGATTATCAATGTAACTCCTGACTCCTTTTATTCCGGCAGCCGGCATAAGCAGGTAGATGAAATATTGAGAACTGCAGAGCAAATGCTACAGGATGGAGCAACTATGATTGATGTAGGAGGCCAAAGTACAAGGCCAGGTAGCCAGCGTATTGATGCAGACGATGAATTAAACAGAGTAATGCCGGCAATAGAAGCAATAGTGAAAGCTTTTCCTTCCTGCATCGTTTCTGTTGATACATTTTATTCTAAAGTTGCACGGCATGCCGTTGAAACTGGTGCCGGAATAGTGAACGATGTTAGCGCCGGTAGTATTGATGAGAACCTAATATCAACTGTTGCAGAACTTAAAGTGCCGTATGTACTGATGCACATGCAAGGTGACCCACAAACCATGCAGCAAAATCCTGTTTACAATAATGTTATGCTGGATGTATTTGATTTTTTAAATTTTAAAATAAAGCAATTGCAAGAAGCTGGGATTAATGAGATTATTATTGATCCGGGATTTGGCTTTGGAAAAACAATTCAGCACAATTTTCAACTGCTTGCCGGTCTTTCTTTTTTTAAGCAATTAGGCAAACCTGTAATGCTCGGCTTATCCCGAAAGGCTACTATATATAAAACTTTGGATATTACTGCTGATAAAGCATTAAACGGAACAACCGTTTTGCATACCATCAGTCTTTTAAATGGAGCCAACATCTTGCGGGTTCATGAAGTAAAAGAAGCTGTGGAGGCTGTTAGATTAGTATCTGCTTATAAAAAAGAGCAGTGGTGAGCTGCTCTAATATTCTGAAAGTGTCTCTTAAATGTTTATCTTGGAGCACCACCAGTTGTATCAATGCCTTGTGGCATTCCTGGTTGTTCAGGCGCTTTATCTTTTATATCCAGCACCTGAATTTCAAATATTAAATGCTCGTAAGGTTTAATAACAGGTGATGGAGGACGGGGGCCATATGCCAGCATAGATGGAATATACAATCTTGCTTTGCCGCCTTTGTGTAAAACCTGTACTCCTTCATCAAAACCACGTAGCATTTGTTGTTGCCCAACGGTAAAACTCAGAGGATCGGTATGACCAAAAGTTGTATCCATGTTGCTGTCAAAAACTTTCCCGGAAAAAGTAGTGCCCTTGTATTTTAAACTTACGTACTTGCCCGGATCTGCTTTTGGTCCTTGTCCCGGATCCATTATTTCCACGTAAGTTCCCTTGCCTGTTTTTTGAGCTGTTATTTTATTCTTGCTTAAATAATTTCTTACTGCAGCATCCTCGTTTTGTAAAAAGGCCAGATTTTCTTTTTCTTCATCCTTCTTTGCTTCGGCATCATTAGGAAATACCTTCAAAACTTTTAAAGTGGTAATTACCTTGTCTCCTTTTCTGAAAGGAGTCTGTTGCAATATCATTGGATCACGGGCAATAAAAGTATCCATAAGCTGTGTTGCATAAACACTATCGCCTTCTTTCAAAAGTGGAATCACTTCGCTAATATTATAAGTTTCTGTTGACGGATTAACAGGTATATATACAGGCAAGCTCTGATAACTGGAAAAAACAACGCTGTCTTTTATTTTTTGCATTATATGTACCTTGACAAAACTACCTGTATCTATTTTTTTCCCATTTTTACTGCTGAACAATTTATAAGGCATTCCACCTTTAGTTTTTTTAAATTCCACCTTATTGCAACTGCTCAAAACTGCAATTGCAATAAAAGTTCCAAGAACATTGTTTATTAGTCTCATTTTTGTATTTGTTGTTATTGTAAAATTGATTTGTTTTCCTGTATGGCCTGTTTAAATTTTTTCACAGTCTGCTGCAAAGTATCATCGTCTCTGCCACCGGAAGCATTGTAATGGCCACCTCCACTAAAATATTTGCGTGCAAATGTATTACAATCAAAATTGCCTTTGCTTCTGAATGACCATTTTCGCTCCTCATCCCTGTCAATAACACATCCTACTAATTTAATGCCCTGTATGGAAAGAGGATAATTTACCAATCCTTCTGTATCGCCCGTTTTAATTCCATATTTTAAAAGATCAAATTTTGGTATGCTGATAAGCGCAGTATTGCACTCATAAAAAACCTCTAACCTTTTTGTAAGTACGTGGCCTAAAAAGCGAAGCCGGTTTTCCAGGAAATTATCGTACAAAGCTTCATGCACTTTTGAATGCTGCAACCCCATGTCCTTTAAATAAGCCACCATGTGATGAACGCTTGCATGTGTGGATGAGAACCGGAAGGAACCGGTATCTGCCACTACGCCTGCATATAGGCATTCGCTGACTAAATTATTTATTTTATCGCGGTGGCCGGATGCAGCAATAAAGTCGTAAACCAACTCACATGTAGAACTTTTAGCAGCGTTGGACAAGCCATAGGTGAACGCGGTAGTATCGGGCTGCTCATGGTGGTCTATTAAAATTTTTACAGAGTTAAACGAGCTTAATTTTTGTGCAAGAGATTTAGTGCGATCAATATGATTAAGATCAAGGCAGAACAACCAATCGGTTTTATCTAAAAATTCTTCTGCTTTTATTTTATGTAACTCATAATCCAAAACGTTATCTGCGCCGGGCATCCAATTAAGGAAACGGGCCCAGTTTGTGGGAGATATAACCTGAATGTTATGGCCAAGCTGATTAAGGAAGTGATACATTGCTAAAGCAGAGCCCATAGCGTCTGCATCCGGTTTTTGATGCATGGTGATGGCAATGTTCTTTGGCTTTGTAAGCTCGGGAAATATTTCGTGTATAGGCTGCATAAAATGCCTGCAAAAGTAGGGAAACAGATCATAGTTCATAGTTAATAGTCTATAATTCATGTACTCTGTCCAACCCCGGCTCTGAACTCCCGGCTGCAGACTCTGAACTATATTTGCGGCTCAAAAAAGTTGAAATGAGTAACAGAACATTAACCATGATTAAGCCAGATGCCATGCGTAAAGGGCATGCAGGTGGAATATTAGATATGATATTAAAAGCAGGATTTACAATTATAGCATTAAAACAAACAAGGCTTACACGTGAAAAGGCTGGCGAATTTTACCAGGTTCATAAGGAACGGCCATTTTATGGAGAACTGGTGGATTTTATGAGCAGCGGACCTATTACTGCTGCAATCCTTGAAAAAGATAATGCTGTTTCCGATTTTAGAAAATTAATTGGCGCTACCGATCCTGCAAAAGCTGATGAGGGAACAATAAGAAAACTATATGCCTCTTCGGTTGGTGAAAATGCGGTACATGGCAGCGATAGCGATGAAAATGCAAAAATTGAAGGGGATTTCTTTTTTTCGGCGCTGGAGCGGTTTTGAATTAGTACTCTGCAGTAATCGCAGGTAATAAAATAATCTATTATTCGGTATAGCTTGGCTTCGGTGTTGGTCACAAAATAACTATTGCAATGCTGCCTTATTTCCAAACGATGTCTACTCCGTATTTATGAAAAATATTGTCATTTGTTGCAATAGTCAGCTTTTCACTGAAAGCCTGAGCAATAATGATGCGGTCAAAAGGATCACGGTGATGAAAATCAAGGCTCAATAATTTCTGTATATGCTCGAAAGTTAGAGGCAGCAATTCAATATCATTTGCATTTATAAACTGAGCTATTCGATTAAAATCTCCATGCAAGTCTATTCTATTCAAACTGCTTTTAATAGCTATTTCCCAAATACTGGCAATGCTCAAAAAACACTTATTCGTAGTATCTGCAATCAGGTCCTTTACGGTTTATACTAAGCTGATTGTCTCCATTCATAAACCAAATAAAAGCATGTGTGTCCAAAAGCAAATCCATTACATATATTCCTTAAAGTCTTCTAAAGGTTCATCAAAGTTGTCGTGTATGGTAAAGAAACCTTTCTCAGCGCCGAACTGTCGCTGCTTAATTGGATGTTGCTTTTTTGCTTTGGCTTTTAAAAACTCAATGAAATCCTGTACTTCTTTTTTGAGATGAGTTGGAAGTGTTGAAAGTTCTGTATATAGTTGCAAATTAGTCATAATATTCTGCTTGGATAGTAAAGATAAAAAAAGGTCTGTACATTATGGTGTATTAAGCTATAAAAATGAGAACAACCAGCAGGAGTTGTTTTGATTTCATGTAAACGCAAAGTCCTCTGCACAAACGCTGCTAGGAAGAAAAAAACCTATTGTGTGTTTGTGCTTTTCGTCAGTAAGCCTGTACTAATACTTCAGTCGGTATTTTTAATTTGTGATGCAGTCGCCTTATCATGTCAAGTGAAAGCTTCCTTTTTTTATTTAAGATTTCGCTTGCCCTGCTTTTCAGCCCAACCACTTTTGCTAAATCTGCCTGATTATAGCCTAATTGTTCCATTCTAAACTTGATAGCCTCAATAGGGTCAGGAAGTTCTATGGAAAAATGTTCGTTTTCATACTTCTCAATCAATATGCTCAATACTTCCAGCTCGTCACTTTTTGCAGAACCTTTTTTGGCGTCAAAAATTATTTCAAGTCTTTCTAAAGCTTGCTCGTAATCTTTTTTTGTTTTTATTGTTTTTATTGTCATTTCCTAAATTTTTGTTGTGTCAATTTTATCGTACTCTCCATGTGTTCCGATAAACCGGATCCACACCATCTGATAGTCAAACCTAATTTTCACTATAAGCCGGTAATTATTTCCTTTGATATTAAAAACCACTCGGTTCTCAGCAAGAAAACTTGCAGACGGGTACTCACTTTTAATATCGTTGGTATTTCGCCACTCTGCTTTGTCCGCTTCCTGATACCAAGCTTTCAATTGCTGTTCACAGTCTGGATGCTTTTTCCAAAATTCACGAAGTGTCTTTTTTGCTATTACTCTCAACAGCCATCGTTTAGTCAAAGGTAGTAAAAAGTTCCCGAAGTGGGATATTTGTTTTTGTTGTTAAATTCAGAGGGAGAAAAATTTATCTCTCAAGTTAAGCCAAGCTCTTCGCAGATACAATTAGAAAAAGGAATATTCACAATTAACACAACAGGCAGTGTATTAAGTTATATAAACCAGAAAAATCAGCAGAAGTTATTTTGATTTGATGTAAACGCAACTTGATCTGCGTGAGACTTGTTAGGGAAAGGAAACAATATTATTAGTGTACTAAGCGACACAAGTCAGCCAAGATCAAAGCCAACACACAAAGACTTGCGCCAGGTGTGGAGGCGTTCTTCTCTACCATTTAAAATAATAAGTCAACTTTTAAATGAGCGAGGTAGAGGAGAGCTTACACAATGATTAAAATTGTCGAGATTAAAAAGGTCAGATATAGTAATAGATAAAGCAATATCGTCTTTCCAACACCATACGCAAAAGTCGTAATTGTCATTGAGAAAAAACTTAACAGTCCGACAATACTTGTCAAGATTATTGTTAGTCGTAATTGTCTCAATGTTTTAGTGTAGTCGTCCATTGTTGTGTCGTCTCTTATGCTTGTCGCTAACGGAAAAGGGCTTGGCGAAGTACGGGTA
>JBHENB010000078.1:0-9269 GCA_046262255.1 Chitinophagaceae bacterium | reverse complement strand
GTATTTCATGTGTAACGCGTTTATTATAATGAGGTCGGATACTCGGCATCATATTATATTCAACTGATTCAATGACTAACCATTTATCTGAATCGTTTATTATCAGGTTTTTAGAAAACTGAAATGATTTTCTTTCCCCAGTTTCAAATGTGTAATTGACAGTATTTGTAAAGCAGTATAGTTTCCTATAATTATTCCGACTTTTTATGACGTATGCAGTTCTAGCGTTTGATTCTATAAATTGACTGGCGATTATCACTAACAGTGCCAAAAAACCAATAATTCCTGCAACAGTCAAGTTTTTAAAAATTTTACCGATTAGAAAACTACCAAAGACAAGAAAAAGTGCTGAGTAAACGATGATTTTTTCAATTACAACTGATACCATTATTGTATCTGTAACAGCTACATGAATGAGGACAAACAGTATTATACCTATACCTATAAGAGACAGTATCCAATAAATGATGTTTTGATAGTCAATCTTGGAAGTTATAGCAGACGATTTATTGTTGTTTTCTAAACTCATCAACTTAATTACGGCGTTGTTGGTGTTGTTTTCATGAACAACCGAAGCTAATAAATCTTCTCCTTTTATATGCTTAATTTCCCAGCAACGTCTCCTTGCCTTGCATTGTGTGCAGGAGGGACGTTGCGTAAGCACCAGCAACATCCCCTACGGGAGACGTTGCTGGAAATAAATCGATCAACAGCAACAACAAGTGCGCATTATAGCTGTAATTCATCAACATAGAAATCCTGAATTGTTTAACAAGAGACTTAGAATAATGGCAGTGAGTATCCACACCTGGCGCAAGTCTTGTTGTTCGGTTCAGAGCTTTAGCTGACTTGTGTCCTTAGTACACTTAATCATATATTTCTTTTCTATGCCCAACATCAAGAACTATAACTTTTAAAACTTTATCTTCTATTTCGTAAATAATCCTGTAATCACCAACACGTATGCGATAACCATCTCTTCCTTTCAATTTCTTACAGTCTGGTGGTCGTGGATTTTCTTCTAACAGAAGTAAAGCATTTTCTATTCTTGAAGCAATTGCGGATGGTAATTTAAGTATGGTTTTCTTTACCTTGTCTGTAACAACAACCACATAGGACTTATTGGCCATTACTGCGTCTTTGCTTTCGCTGTTTTATAACTTCACGCAAAGAAATTAGCTTTTGCCTGTGCAGGTTTGCTTTAGCTTTATCATAAGCTTTTATATCAGATAACTCTTCAGCCATTTCCCTTAATCTTTCATAATCCTTTATTGAAAGCAGCACACCAGTCTTCCTGCCTTTTTTGTCAGTAATTATTTGAGGAGCCATGGAGCAAAATTAATCAATGAATAATAAAAAAAAACTTCTCTTTGTTCCCAGCAACGTCTCCCGTGTTATCGGTGGTCCCCCAAGCTATCCCTTCAGTTATCGTTGGTCGCTGACCAACGATTTATTTTGTCATTCCGAACCTGCCGGCAGGCAGGCGCAGTTAGCAATCTGAAAAAAGAGCCTGAAGTATCAGATGCTTCGCTACCCTCAGCATGACTTACCAAATAAATCGCATATGACTAACTTCCCTAAATTAAATGTTTTTTCGTAATATTGTAATTACAAAAGTAATTACATGCAAATACGGCTTATCCCAATTGGAAATTCTTATGGAATACGTTTACCAAAAGCATTGATTAAGCAATTTGAACTGGACAAAAGCACTTTAGAAATCATCATAAAAGATAATGGCATTTTATTAACTCCTGTTGCTGATGTGCCGCCGCTATCTGACTGGGATAAACTCTTCAAAGCAGCAAAGAAGAAGGGCTTTGATGCAAAAAAAGATGCAAAAGAGTTTGCAAACTGGGATACAACATTAGAAGATGCCATTGAGTGATTACAAAAAATGGCAGGTGGTTCTTGTAAATCTTAATCCGGTGAAGGGTAAAGAAATAAGTAAAATAAGACCGTGCCTGATCATTTCTCCCAATGCTGCTAATAAGCACCTGCAAACTGTTATTGTTGCTCCTTTAACTTCTACAATAAGAAATATACCAACAAGGCTGCTGGCCAACTTTGGCGGCAAACCGGGAGAAATGTGTTTTGACCAAATGAGAGCAATTGATAAAAATAGAATCATAAAAGTATTAGGCACATTAAATACTAATGAAAGAAAAACTGTTAACCAATTGCTTCAAAACATGTTTAGTGAGCTTTAAAGTGGAAGAAGTAAAACATTTTGTGCAACGCTATTATGGAAAGAATTTCCGCAGATCAGGAAATATTGGTTTGTATTATTAAAAGCAGGCTCAAACCGTACACAGGATTCTGCAACTGCTGCAAAAATTCAAACGGAGCATTTAAACAATATTGACAGGCTTTACTACGAAGGCAAAATAAAAGTTGCCGGCCCATTTGGTGAAAAAGGTGACTGGAAAGGGATTTTTATTTTTGACGCTGAAACAAAAGAAGAAGTAGAAAAATTGTTGCAATCTGATTTAGCGATCTCTTCCGGAAGGTTGACCTACGAGATCAAGCCGTGGTATACTGCTCCAATGGGGAGTTTTGTACCCGGGAAGCCAAAGAAAGAAAAGAATTAGTTAGCCTTCACTTGCAACTTTCACACTTCTCTCCACAAAAGCGGTTAGGTCTGCCCCTTGCAGCATTCCCAGTGAAAGCAATGCAAGATCATACGCTTGCTTTGCCAGGAGAGTTTGATGCGCTTCGTCCGCATTCAGAATTTTTGTTGTGAGATTATGATTGGCATTGATAGCAACTTTATAATTGTCCGGTAACGATCCATAAAAATTCATTCCATTGCCGCTACCCATCCGTGCCATGTCTTTCATGCGGCGCCTAATTTCCCAGCAACGTCTCCTTGCCCGGCATTGTGCAAAGGAGGGACGTTGCGTCAAAAGCAAATGCCTTCCTACAGTGGATGTATAGTTTAGCTATACTCCTTCCGGTAAAAACAAAATTAGTAAATAAAAAATTTGGAAATGAACACAGAACCTAAGCTGAAGTGCTACTATAAAGCTTTCGTTGCGTCGCACTCTTGTACGACAACAATTCTATTGAGCATTTCCAATACTAACCTTCCTCACTAACCGCTTCCATACTTTCTAACGCATCAATATTTGAGAGAGAAATAAATCTGTTAGCTCTATAACTAGGACATGGAGTTCTTTGACGTTCTAACAAATAAAAGTAAATATGACTATCAGTATTATCATAATATTGATCTACAACAGTATAAATCTCTCCTTCAGTTATCCAATCCTGCGGCAAAAGCACATCTGGACGCTTAGGATTTGTAGCATCAATACAAATAACTCTCATAATACCTACATTTGATATTCCGGTTTGGGAGCAGGCTGTGCAAAATTAGTTCATTGGGCTAAAAATTTTTTTCCCAAATTATTTGATTCACTTTATAATTTACCGTCTATTTCTAATTTCCCAGCAACGTCTCCTTGCCCGGCATTGTGCAAAGGAGGGACGTTGCGTCAAAAGCAAGGTAACACTAGAACCTATTATAACCCAACGTCCCCTGTGGGAGACGTTGCTGGAAAAGAAGTGGCGCTACAGGTTTGTAGACAGAATAGTAACTGCGACTCTACTTTTTCTCGACTATATCATTCTTAACAGTGCCGACTATGGCAAATAGTTCTTCCTGCTCTTTTTTAGGCACTTTGAATTTGTTCAGCGTTTCAGTAAATAAGCCTGCCATGATGGTCCAGTCGTTTTCAGTTATACCCAAACCTTTATGAACTGTTCTCGTATCGCGGCCCGTATAAAGACACGGTCCGCCTGTTACTTTACAAATCAGGTCAATAATGTGGTTGGTGACTCTAAATTTACTATCATTACTCAGACCAATAAAGAATTTTCCCAATTCCTTATTAGTGGCCAGGCGGCCAAGAAAATCATTTGTAACCGCCACAATAGCATCATAGCCTCCCAGACGTTTATAAAGACTGGACTGCTGAGTTTGTTGCTATGCTTGTACGGCTGGGGTAAAAAGTGAAAAGATGAGTGATAAAGCAATGAGTTGGACAAAGCGTTTCATAAAAAAAGTTTTTGGTCTCTCTAAGTTACAGTTAAATAGAATAGACTTGCCTGTAAATAAGTATGTATCATCAGTTGTGGCTAACTTAACCTGCTGCTATTCCCGTCTTTAATACAGCTAAAAGCTGCTGAATCTTTAATCCACCTATTCAAAATTTTTCTGCTTCCTTTAATTCCCAGCAAGGTCTCCTTGCCTACGATTTTTTTACGCTGTCCGGATTAATTAAATCATCCTTGGTACAGGAAGAAAATAGGATCAGGGTGGAAAGAGTAAAGAAAAATAGATACTTTTTCATGAAATTCAATGCTCACATGAACAGCAAAACCCTTTCCATGTATAGTTAATGAATTGAGAAAGCAGATACATTCATGGCGCCTGTACTGTAAGTTGGTATTGATCGAGCAATTGTTCCATTTCGTAGTGATACTGCATGGCAATTGCTTTTGCCTCCTCTGCAAAATCCTTTTCTTCTGAAGCATAGATAATGGCACGGCTTACATTTACCAATATGCCGCAATCAGCTATCATGGCTATTTTGGAAATTGATTTTAAGTCACCACCCTGCACTCCGACACCCGGGATTAATAAGAAGTGATTAGGAGCATATTGCCGCACTGTTGCAAACTCATGAGGTTGTGTCGCTCCGATTACAAACATTAAATTTTCAGATGTGCCCCAGCGTGAACCATCGTATAAAACTTTCTGATATAAATAATTACCGTCAAATCTCAGATAAGAAGTCCTCTTTTCCATTAAAGGCAACGAAGTGTCTGTTATTAGGTAACCGGCTCCTTCTGGTACAATCTGTTGCAATTGAAAATCCTTTGCCCCAATGTTTGAAGTCAAACCGAGCAGTATTGTCCATTTATCTTTATACTCCAGAAAAGGCCTGACGCTGTCTTTACCAATGTACGGATTAACTGTAACAGCATCAAAATTGAGTGTTTCAAAAAAAGCCTTGGCATATTGTGCCGAAGTGTTTCCTATATCACCCCGTTTTGCATCTGCAATCTTGAAGTGTGTATCGGGGATGTATTTAACTGTTTTTTGCATTGCCTCCCACCCTTTCACTCCTAAAGCCTCATAAAATGCTGTGTTTATTTTGTAGCTGACGCAATGATCTTTTGTAGCGTCAATGATTTGCCTGTTGAATTCAAAAATTGCATCTGGGTGAGATTGTAGATGAGCAGGGATTTTGGTTATATCGGTATCTAATCCCACACAGAGGTAAGTTTTTTTGGAGAAGATTTGTTGAACAAGTTGCTGGCGGGTCATAGATAATTATCACGCAAAGAACGCAAAGTAGGCGCAAAACTCGCAAAAGGTTCCTCTATAATTTTCCCAAAATCATTTGTTCTATCTCTTCGCTATCCCACCTTTTTTCAATGTCCGGTATTTTCATCACTTGCTGCATTATAGCTTCCTGACGTTGACTATTTTTTAATGCTTCGCTATATCTTATATGCGGACTAAAAGAGACCTGTGAATAGGCGGGTATCCATTTATCCGGATGACGTTCATGAAGCTTTGCTTCAATCTTCTTTTGCAATAAAAATTTCGGATCGGCAGTTTTTTCACGCATTTCAATAAAATTGTTAACAGCCAGATCAGCAATGGCATCTGCATCAGGCTTACGGATTTGCTGAAATTCTTTTAAAATCTCATCCCAATTCTCTTTCTGCTTTTCTATCAATGAATTTAACACACTGCAATCCTCAAATCCTGCATTCATTCCCTGTCCAAAAAAGGGAACAATGGCATGAGCCGCATCACCAATTAAACAAAATTTATCATCCCGTATCCAGGGAAAACATTTTACAGTTACTAATGATGCCGTTGGGTGATTAAAGAACTGGTGCGTCAGATCTGGAATAAGTGGAACAACATCAGAAAAAGTTTCTCGAAAAAAATCAATTACCGTATTCCCTGTTGTTAGTTTTTCAAAAGATAGCTCACCTTCAAATGGAAAGAATAAAGTGCCGGTAAAACTTCCATCACTGTTTGGCAATGCTATTAACATATAGTTCCTGCGAGGCCAGATATGTAAGGCATTCCTCTCAAGCAAAAATTCCCGACTCTGGCCAGCGGAAATACTTAATTCTTTGTAGCCGTAATCAATGTAGTATTGGTGGTATTCAAATCTATCGTGTTGCAACATGTGTGATAAGCGGGCAGCGGAATAAGCGCCATCGGCAGCGAAGAGGAGTTGATAGTTGACAGTTGACAGTTGGTAGCTGACAGGAATTTCAAAAGTTATTTCATTTTTTTTCCAATCAATGCTTTTACACGCATGACTAAAGAAAATTTCAACTCCTTGTTCTTCTGCCAATTCCATCAATCTGCAATTCAGCTCCCTTCTTGAAACTGAATTAATATATTGCCCTTGTTTGCCATAAGGTTGGAAAGCTGTGCTGCTATCTGTGTTGTGAATTAACCGGCCATGCATTGGAATGGCAATTTGTAAAATCTCTTCTGCAATGCCTACTTCTTTCAATGCTTTTATGCCCCTATCACTTAATGCAAGATTGATAGAACGTCCTGCTTCAACCATTTCTTTACGCATGTCCCCACGCCGTTCATAGATAACAACTTTGAAACCTCTTTTGGCAAGGTAGATGGAAAGCAATGAGCCTACCAGTCCTCCTCCTATGACAGTTACTTCTCTCTTCATGAGTTAGTCAACTTCTGTTCTATCAGTTGTACAAATCTCCACACTTCTTCAAACGTATTGTACAACGGAACCGGGGCTACTCTAATTACTTCCGGCTCCCGCCAGCCTGTAGATACTCCATTTTGTATAAGGTAATCGTACATTTCTCTGCCTTTTTCATTTATGATTATTGACACCTGGCATCCCCGCTCCTCTTCATGTGTTGGCGTAATGAATTTTACATTTTTATCAGGGAAACGTTTGTCAATATCCTGCAACAAATAGATTAAATAGCCGCTGAGCAATTTTCCTTTTCTGGAAATAGTTTCCATCCCTGCTTCGTCAAACATATCAATTGCAGCTTTGTGAATAGCCATTAAGAGCACAGGTGCATTGCTTAATTGCCATCCTTCAGCAGTAGGAATGGCATTAAAACCTTTTTCCATTTTAAAGCGGGTATCTTTTTGATAGCCCCACCACCCTGCCAATCGTGGAAGGTTTTTGTTGCCTGCATGTTTTTGATGAATATATGCACCACCAACAGAACCCGGACCGGAATTAAGATATTTGTAGGTACACCAACAGGCAAAGTCAACCTCCCAGTCGTGCATTTTTAGTACAATATTACCAGCAGCGTGTGCCAGGTCAAAACCAGCATATGCACCTGCCTGGTGGGCTTCTTTAGTTATCGCTTCCATATCAAACACCTGGCCGGTATAGTAATTTACGCCACCAAAAAAAACTAATGCAATGCTATCACCGTGCTCTCTTATTGTTCTTTTAATATCCTCCAGTCTTATTGCATGTTGACCTGCCCGCGGCTTTACTTCAATTATAGCATTGGCAGGGTCAAAACCATGTAATCTCACCTGGCTTTCCATTGCATACTGATCGGAAGGAAAAGCCTTGTACTCGCAAATGATCTTGTAACGCTGTTTTGTTGGCCGGTAAAATGTTACCAATAACAAATGCAGATTTACAGTTAATGAATTCATCACTACTACTTCTTCCGGTAAACAACCTATGATTTTTGATAACTGCTTTGGGAAAATTTCATGATACGGGTACCATGGTCGGCGTGCTTCAAAATGACCTTCACCACCCATTTTTTCCCAATCTTCCATTTCCTGGAGTAAGTAATCTTTTGCATTTTTTGGCTGTAATCCAAGAGAGTTCCCTGTAAAGTATATTTTATCTTTCCCGTTGTGCTGAGGAATATAAAACTGCTCTCTAAAGTGCTTTAGCGGATCTTCTTCATCTAATCGTTGTGCGAAATCTAATGTGTTTTCAAATTGCATGTTAATCTATTGTTGCGATCACTTTTAATTCAATAGCTATTGGTGTAGGTAAACCTTTTACTTCTACTGTTGTACGACAAGCTTGTACATTTTTAAAATAGTCGCCATAAATCTTGTTGTACTTTTTGAAATCTTTTTTCATGTTGGTAAGAAAAACGGTAACGTCAACGATTTTCTCCCAACTGCTGCCGCTTGCCTCTAATACAGCTTTCACATTAGCAAAACAGGAATGGCATTCTGCTTCAATATCATAAGACTTTATTTTTCCTTTTTTGCTTAACACCAAACCCGGAATGGAGTTGTCCTTTGCACTTCTTGAACCAATGCCTGAGAGAAATAACAGATTCCCAACCCGCCTTGCATGAGGGTAAGTGCCTAAAGGTTGTGCTGCGTTTTCGGTTTTAATTATCTCTGACATAACACCTCACCCTCATTCCCTCTCCTGCAGAGAGGGAGGCCGGACATTTGTTTTTAAATCATGTAAGTGCTAACACATAAAATAAAATAAATTTCAGGACATGTGGAACTTACAACTCTACACAAACATTCTTCGCATCAGTAAAAAAGCGTAAAGCTTCCCAACCACCTTCCCTGCCAACGCCGCTGTTTTTCATTCCTCCAAAAGGAGTTCGCAAGTCACGAAGCAACCAGCAGTTGATCCACACAATACCTGCTTCTACTTTTGCTGCTACACGGTTGGCTTTTGAAATATCCTGCGTCCAGATGGTTGCAGATAAACCGTAATTACATGCGTTTGCTAATTGCATGGCTTCTTCGTCGGAGTTAAACCTTTGTAGTGTTACAACCGGTCCAAATATTTCTTCTGTATTGGTTTCACATTTACAACCTAAACCCTCTATAACGGTTGGTTCAATAAAATATCCGTTTGCACATCTGCCTTCTAATTTCACAGGATTGCCGCCACACAAAATGGTTCCTCCTTCCTGTTTGGCTGTTTCAATAGCTTTCAATACTTTGTCAAAATGCGCTTCGCCCACCAGTGCGCCTTGACTGGAACCATCCTCTAACGGATCACCTACTGATAGTTCTTTCGCTCTTTTAATAAAATCTGCTTTAAATTTCTCGTAGATACTTTCCTCCACCAAAATGCGTGAACCACACAAACAAATTTGGCCCTGGTTGCTGAAGGATGATTGAACAGTTGTTTTCATCATCTTTTCCCAATTACAATCTGCAAAAATTATATTGGGATTTTTACCACCAAGCTCCAGCGAAAGCTTTTTAAACATTGGCGCAGCAA
>JBHENB010000077.1:0-9279 GCA_046262255.1 Chitinophagaceae bacterium | reverse complement strand
GTATTCGGGCATAGCATTCTGCCAAAGACTTGTGCAAGCGCCGTCTCTTTTCATAGTTCCCTTTTTTCTTTCTTACCGAAAAAATAGTGCCTAATAACTTCAAGCCATCAAAAATAGTTTGCTACCTGCTGCTCACTTGTTCACCATTGTTCATCTTCGGATATATTAGTATCATTGTTGGCCACAGTTTTCCTTGCTTCTATTTAAAGGAGATGTTGGATTGCTGAAGCTTGGGGTGTTTGATATTCTTGACCGCAATACTGGTTATTACCGATACAAGTACACAAAATCAGATAGTTGATCAGCAAACAAATGTATTAAAACGTTTTGCAGAGCTTTCGTTTACTTATAACATCCGCAACATGGGTGCTGCAAAAAAAGTAGGTGGAAGAAACAGAATGTTTATGTTTTAATAGCGGCCCATCCCGACGTCCAGCCCCAATCCTAACCTTCCCCCATCGGAGAAAGAAACAGCCATCGCATTGAACGATTTTACAACTCTCAATTATCTTCATTTGGGTAATTACAATATACTAATGACAAATTGATCTATTGGTTTCGTGTCAGTGCTAAGTCCTCCCTTCGGGAGGATTTAGGTGGGCTCCTTTTTCAACAACACCCAATCCAAATAAAGCAAAGTCATATTTAACCGGGTCGTTTGGATTAAATTTTTTAAGATTGTTGGTTAACTCTAATGCAGCTTGCCAGTCAGTTTGTTTTCGTTGCAGTAACTGTAGCTTCCGTGCTACTCTTGCAACATGTACATCAATAGGCGCAACTAATTGGCCTGTATTTATTTTTTTCCAGATGCCAAAATCAACGCCGGTCTTATCATTGCGCACCATCCAACGCAAAAACATATTTAACCGTTTGCAGGTCGAGTTTTTTGCTGGTGTGGCAATATGTTTCTTTGTGCGTACTGGAACATCCGGCAGAGAAAAAAAGTATTGTTGAAAACCGTTCAATGCGTTAACAATATTTTCATCATCTCTTTTCATCCATTTTGTAAATGCAGTTTCTAATGTGTTATGATGAGAATAGTGGTATTTGAAAAATTCAATAAAATAAAGCAAGTCTGTTGTATTAAAGGTCCTGTGCTTGAATCCCATTAATCTTTTTAATCCATCCAAATCATGGTTAAGACAAAAGTCATGCGGAGCATTGTCCATCAACTGCATCAGTTCTTTTGACTTATTAATAATAATAGTGCGATTTCCCCAGGCAAAAATTGCTGCAAAAAATCCTGCTATTTCAACGTCTTGTTTTTTAGTAAACAAATGCGGAATACATATTGGGTCGGATGCAATGAAAGAAGGCTGATTAAATTCTTCAACTTTTTGATCTAAAAATTTTTTCAATTTTTTATCCATGCTAACCTATGGCTCTGTTCAGGTCCTCAACCAGATCATCTACATCTTCAATTCCTACGCTGAGCCGGATCAGGGAATCAGTTAAACCATTTCTAATCCTTTCTTCTCTTGGCATGGAAGCATGTGTCATAGATGCAGGATGATTGATCAATGACTCCACACCTCCTAAACTTTCTGCAAGTGCAAATAATCTTGTTGATGATAAAACTCTTGTGGCGTTTTCAATACTATCATCCTTTAATGTAAAAGACAGCATTCCACCAAACCCACGCATTTGCTTTTTTGCTATTTCGTAGTTAGGATGATCCTCAAAGCCGCACCAAAACACCTGGGCTACTGCAGAATGGTTTCGTAAGCAGTATGCTATCTTTTCTCCGTTCTCGCAATGACGCTGCATGCGAACGTGTAGTGTCTTAATGCCACGCAACACAAGAAAACAATCCATTGGCCCTGGCACTGCACCACTGCTTTTTTGAATAAGGTATAATTTTTCTCTTAGGTTGGCATCATTCATTATCAGAGCACCTTGTATAACATCGCTGTGCCCCCCTAAATACTTTGTAGAAGAATGCATTACAATGTCAGCGCCAAGGTCTAATGGGTTTTGCAGGTAAGGTGATGCAAATGTATTGTCTACACACAGCAGTGCATTATGCCTTTTCGCAATGGAAGCTAC
Organism: Chitinophagaceae bacterium; assembly: GCA_046262255.1. GTDB lineage: Bacteria > Bacteroidota > Bacteroidia > Chitinophagales > Chitinophagaceae > Flavisolibacter. Next base: position 7,233 of record JBHENB010000077.1, on the reverse strand, counting down.
TGCTGCAATGTCTGTAATATTTATAAGTGGGTTTGTAGGTGTTTCTGTCCAGATTAGTTTTGTGTTTGGAGTGACCCGAGATTCAAGGTTAGCTGGGTTTCGCATATCTACATAATGGAAGCGAATGCCAAATTTTTCAAAAACCTTTGTAAATAAACGGTAAGTGCCACCGTACATATCATTAGCAGCAATTACTTCGTCCCCAGAAGATAATAATTTAATCACAGCATCAGTTGCTGCTACACCACTGCTAAACGCAAGTCCATACTTGCCGTTTTCAATAACAGCCAATGCATCTTCTAAAGCCTTGCGTGTAGGGTTTTGAGATCGTGCATATTCAAAGCCTTTATGATTACCCGGTGCAGATTGCACATAAGTGGAAGTCTGATAAATAGGTGTCATGATTGCACCGGTGCTGGGGTCCGGTTCTATTCCGCCATGTATAAATTTAGTTTCAAGCTTCATCTTTAGTTATTTTAAGAATGTACAAAGATGGGCATTATGGTTTGTACTATTTCGTATTTACAGGGTACGAATATTACCGTACACCCAAAAAATTATTTCCCTTAAAAACGATTAATTATTCTTATTACTACCACATAGTTCATGCTTAAGAACACATTTATGCATCTTTAAATTCTATTTTTATTGACTGAGTTATTGGTGGACTTAATCTACTTTTTAAATCTCACCGGTTTGCCCTACCGGTTGTAGCTGTTTTCACTTTAAAGCGGCCGTTGGGCGGCATACATTCGATTAATCTTAATCACTATCAAAATTTTTATTATGAAAAAGCTACTGGTTGCTGCCGCCCTTTTTGTTACAATGAACACCTTTGCAAATCCAACAGAACCATTGACGAAGAACACTGTTAATGAAAAAGTATTAACTGCATTTAAAGAAACATTTTCTTCAGCAACTAATCCTGTATGGCATGGTACGAAGACCATTATATTGTCAGGTTCAACCAGGATGAAATAGATACAAGGATTAAATATGATTTAGAAGGGAAAATATCAGAAACGGTGGGGTATTATAAAGAAGATGCGTTACCAATACTCCGACCAAAATTAAAAAATCGTTTTAGCGATAAAACAGTATTTGGTGTAACTGAAATAGCTAACAACACAGAAATACTTTACTATGTTGTTCTGGAAGATGAAAAAAACTGGTTAACTCTTAAAACAGATGCGTTTAGAAATATGCAGATAGAAAAAAAATATAAAAAAGCTTAATGGTATAAATAAGAACAGACCCAATACCTCCAGTCGAAATTATCAGCCGCAATTGCATCTTGCGGCTGTATTTTTTTGTTGATAACCTCCGGTTTTAAAATATTCTCACGCACAAGCTTTTTCTTGCCTTCCATTATTGCCTCCTGAATTGTTCTATCATTCATCCACAATTTCTGCGGTGGCTCAAAGCCTACTTTATCCCGCCGCCATGTAATTTCATCGGGCAGGCTTCCATTCAAAGCGCTTCTTAATAGCCACTTTGTCCATCCGTTACGAATTTTAAAATGTGCAGGCAAACTGAAGATAAATTCAACAAGCTTGTGATTCAAATAGGGAAGCCTTACTTCTGTTGCATAAGCCATACTGTTTCTATCAGCAATTTTTAATAGTTCTTCCAAACCATATATAACTGTATCAAAGTAAAGAGCTCCGTTAAGGTTAAAATGTTTGGGTGTAGCATAGTAAAAGTTTCGCTTGTTGCTAAAAGCAAAGTCGGAATTTAAGTAAGGATGCCTGAATGCTCTATTTGCCTTTCTTGTTTGCAGAATGCCGGCAGCAAACTCTGGAAGTAATGCTGCTGTTTTATTCTTCCATCCAAAGTTTTCCTGATTTCCTAACTTTTTCGCAGCGTTTAGTTCACCACTTTGCGCAAGCTTTTTCTTTTGATATAATTCTTGCCAGCGCCATTTGAAAAACTTGTGATACCCTCCTAAAATTTCATCTGCCCCCTGCCCGTCAAGCAGCACCGTTACACCATTTCTTTTAGCTGCTTCATATACTTTAAACTGCGCTAATGCACTCGCTGAGCCAATGGGTTCTTCCTGGTGATGCATAACCGTATTCATGCTGTTTATTACATCATCTGCCGAAACTTCTACAATGTGATGATGCAGATTATACTGTTTGGCTACTTTGCTGGCGAATTGCAGTTCGTTCTTTTCAAAGTTTGTAAAAGAAGCGGTAAAACATTCATATGTGTATTGTTGTGAATTATATTCTGCACATTTTGCAACAATAGCAGAACTGTCTAATCCACCGCTGAGGCTTGTTCCTATAGCAACATCGCTCCTTAAGCGTTTCTTAACCGATTGAGACAATAATGAATTAAATTTTTCCACAGCTTCTTCATCACTTACCTCAGTGTTTTCATTTAAACCGAGCTGCCAATACTTTGTTGTGGTAAGTTCGTGTGCAGGCAATGCAAAAGTTAAATAAGATGCTGCCGGAAGCTTTTGTATGTGCTGATAGGAAGTTTCCGATGGATCAAATGGATTGCTGGTGTAGCCAATAGTGAGAAAATTATATAACATTGCCTTATTTACGTCTTTACTAACACCTGCTTTCCAAAGTGCTTTCATTTCCGATGCAAAAACTAATCGCTGCTCATCAACAAAATAATACAAGGGCTTTTCACCAAATCGATCCCTTGCAGCAAATAATATTTGTTCCCTTTCATCCCATATTGCAAAAGCAAACATGCCGTCAAAATGCTGTAAACAGGAGGTGCCGTAAGCATCGTATGCTGCAACAATTACCTCTGTATCAGATTCTGTTGTGAATGTGTATCCTTTTTTCTTTAACTCACTTCTTACTTCAATATAATTATACAGTTCGCCATTGTGGATAATACGATGCCTGTTAGCATACTGCATAGGTTGTGCTGCGTCATCACTTAAGTCAATGATGGAAAGGCGGCGGTGTCCTAAAGCAACTGTAGAATCAGCATTAATATAAAAGGCTTCACCTTCCGGACCCCGATGAGAAATAGCATCGGTCATTGTTTTGATGCAATGCTGCGAAATGAATTCAGGATTTTTAGATAGTATACCGGCAATGCCACACATATTTAATTGGTTACTGAAGTATGATAGGCATTCTGGCAACTACATCGTCCCATGCTATCAGCAGATCGGCGCCCCTGTCCGTCTTCTCAAATACTATTGTAAAAAACTCTAGGGGAATCTGTATCCGACTTACAGGTATTGTAAATTTATGTAAGTCTTTTAAAGGGTCTGGTCTTAAACCCCAGCTAAAAGTATTACTATTAAAGATTACTGTCCAATTATCCTGTTGTGGAATGGAATACAGTATGTACCGTCCCTTATTTATCTTCTTGTTCTGAATAGAAACGGTTTGAAAAAATTCGATTTCTGTTGCTTCGTTAGCACCTAATCTCCACGCTTCGCCATATTTCAATAATGAACCAAATATTTTTCTGCCTTGTTTATGAGGCCTGCTGTATATAACACGGGCAATGGGTTGCGAATTTATTTTCTTTGACATTCTGAGCACAGGATAATCCTGCGGGAAGTAACTGATATCCATGGGTGAAATATCAACGGGTGCATACGGATTACCAGAATCTTTATTGATGATACCGGAATCTTTTCGTGCAACAATAGTTTTCTGCACCGGTTTAGGATTTTGGTCTTCGCAAGCGCAAAAAAAGAACAGGAAGCAGAATGCCATGAAAAGTTTCATGCTGAAAATTACAATATTCATGTGGATGTTGTTCTCCAGCATAAATACAAATAGCTTGCACTCAGCAGCAAACGTAAAAGTTACTTGAGAGATATGGGTAATGAAACCATTACATCATCCCACCCAATTAAAAGATTGGCACCCGTTACAGATTTATCAAAAGCCATGGAGAAAGCTTCTATGGATGCCGGGGCTTTTTGTACGGTCAAATTCACACGAACAACATCTTTAGCTGCATCATATTTAAATGCACCCCAGATATCTGTTTCTTTGTTTAATATAATTGCCCAATTATCCGGGTTAACCAGAGCATACATAGTGTACTTGCCTTTTTGTATTTTTTTGCCTCCAACCCTTACATCTTTAAAAAACTCTATTTCCGTCGCTTCGTTAGCTCCCAATCTCCATACTTTATTGTATTCCACCAGCTCACCAAAAATAGTACGGTTATTTTTTTGCGGACGACTGTAGATAACCCTTGCTATCATTGGTTCTGTTGCCTTATTCTGAATTTTGAGCACCGGATAGTTGTGTGGAAAATAGGCCATGTCCATTGGAGATTTATCTAATGGCGGCAGCTTACTGCCATTATTTTGTGCAAACACAGAATTGATAACTGTAATCATCATCAAACAAAAAAGAAGTTTTTTCATAATATCTATTTAAGAGCAAAAATATTATTTCCACAGTTATGAGATTTGCCGATTACGCAACAAGTTGCTCCATTTCTTTTTTTGCAAAGTTTTTAACATCTGGCAAAAACGTTTGATATTGTTGTTGTAACTGTAAATAGTTCTCCTTAAATAACCTGAATGCAGTTTCAGAACCCGATAAAAAGCTTGATCGCTGTATTAAGCCACGTAGAGTTTTTGCCACACCTTCACGGTACTTATAATTGAACAGCCAGTTTTCCATTTTCATGTATGGCAGCATCATAGTAAAACGTTGAGGGAGCTGAGTCGTATGGTCTTCTAAGGTTCTATAAACCTGTTGGGAAAATTTAAGAAGTGTATCGTCTGAAAAAAATGCCGCATCATTAGCCAGGAAATGATCATATAAAATATCAGTTATCGGGCCGCTGTACAATCTGTAATATTCCCTGAAAAAGGCTTTCATGTTTTTTGTTGCTTCATGCCCGTCTGTAAAGCAATCAATGCGGCGATGCAATGTAATACCCTGCTGGATAGCTTCCGCATACTGAAATCGTGCATTACCTTTTACAAAATCAGAGATCATATTTCCCACTAAAATTTCCGGATGGTCAAAAGAGAGATATGCATGCGCAAGGAAATTCATGACTTTTTAAACAACTTGTAAGAGTAAACACACGGGACAATAATTAAAACAAATCCGATTACAAATATTAATATAATAGCAGGGGTGAATGGCAGAATAAAACCAACCAATGCCATAAGCAACCCTCCTGCAAACCAAAGCTTACTTGCCATGTGATGCGTCCTTCTCCAGTTGTCTTCATTTTCCATAGTCCATGGCAGGCGAAGTCCCGCAAACTAATTTGGTTTCAGATTATACATGTAGTTACCAATAATTGCAAACAAAAGACCTATGCTGATAAAGAGAAACTTGGCACTGAAAAAGGGTTCAGCCTTTTTTGTTGTGAAAATGATCCATAGCTGTAATGTACACACAAAGATCACCACCGCTAATGCAATCTTTTGCATTCTGTCTTTATTTTCAACTGCCTGTTTTTTTGGATCAATGCGGTAAACATTACAAAGCAATAAATAAACTAAACTATTCACACCACTCAAAATAGCCAACATCAGTAAAAGCTCGTTTTTATCTCCATGCCGGTCAATCTTACCCTGCATATTCCAATGAAGTGGCACTGTTTGAGGAATTTGATTCCAGATAAACAATAAATAAACGAATGGAATAAGTATTAGTGCAACTACTGCAATATGTATTGACTTTTTTATTTTGCTTTTTTTTTAGTTTTGAATTGCAGCAACCATTTCATTATTTCATCAACAACAGTTGTGTTTAAAGAATAATAAACAAACTGACCATTCTTTCTTGTTCGAACAAGATCTGCCTGCTTTAACAGGTCCAGGTGATGAGAGATGCTTGGCCACGACATGCTGAACCTTTCTGCAATCTCTCCTGCAGGCATATCCTTCCCATGCAAAAGCTCCAGTATATCTCTCCTGGTTTGGTCATTCAGTGCTTTGAAAATGGTATTCACTATTCGATATTTGTAAATTTAGACAAATATCTAAATAAAATCCGAACTGAACAAATATTATTTAAGATTTGTAATGTTAACACCTTTAACATCCGGTTCCGCTAATCACAATTAGCTTGTCCAGAGGTGTAACCTAAAATATCTTTGAACCGTCAAACAATGAAATGTTCAACCAATTTTCCAAAACTATAAATTTAAAAAAATGAAAACTTTATTTATTGCCTTAACCATCCTTGCTTCTGTTTTTACCAAAACCTTTGCAGCAGATGAAAAAATTGCTCCTCGTGTTTTAAAATCTTTCCAGGAAACTTTTGTGAATGCAAAAGAAGTAGATTGGTCCTCAACCGCAACGTATTACAAAGCACAATTCTCTTTGAATGACCAGATTATTTCTGCGTTTTATGACATGGAAGGAGTATTGATTGGATTAACCCGAAACATTACAACTGTGCAGTTACCTGTTTCTTTACAGGCTACCCTGAAAAAAAATTACCAGCAATACTGGATATCCGAATTGTTTGAAGTGTCCAATGATGAAGGCACTCAATATTATGTAACAATGGAAACAGCAGATGTTAAAGTAATTTTAAAAGCAAGTCCAAATTCTAACTGGGGCATTTACCAGAAACAATGTAAATCTTAGTTGGTTTCAGTGTGTGTATAACAGGTCCCGCTCCCGCCTCAGGCGGGACGGGATTTTGTTTTTATATGGTTTAATTTTGCGCCCTGCCTTCTGCAGGCAGGTTAATTTACTATATGAACAAAGGACCTGTATCTCAGTTTCTACAACATCACTACCGGCATTTTAACGCGGCTGCATTAATAGATGCCGCAAAAGGCTACGAACAACATTTAATGGAAGACGGTAAAATGATGATTACACTTGCAGGCGCAATGAGCACAGCCGAATTAGGGGTTTCACTTGCAGAAATGATACGGCAGGATAAAGTGCAAATTATTTCCTGCACCGGCGCTAACCTGGAGGAGGACATAATGAATTTAGTAGCCCATAATCATTATGAGCGGATACCAAATTGGCGCGACCTTACTCCAGAGCAGGAAGGGCAATTATTAGAACGTGGATTAAACCGAGTAACCGATACCTGCATTCCTGAGGAAGAAGCATTCAGACGAATACAAAAACATATTCATAAAATATGGAAAGAAGCAAATGAAAAAGGAGAACGTTATTTTCCGCATGAATACATGTATAAACTGTTGCTCAGCAGTGCAATGAAGGACGATTACCAAATTGACCCCAAAGACAGTTGGATGATTGCTGCAGCAGAAAAAAATTTACCTATTGTTGTT
>JBHENB010000076.1:8851-9333 GCA_046262255.1 Chitinophagaceae bacterium | reverse complement strand
GATAAAGGGTACCTTGTAGAAGGTGACATAATTTTAACGCCTCAGAACTTAATTTCCAAACCTACTTCACCTTCACTTATAATTGCCAACGAAGAACAATACCGGACCAATTATTTAGTGAATGCTTCTAAACATCCAACAATCACTGTTGCTTTAAGCTTTGGAACAACAACAAGTGGTGGTTTATTGGGAACTGGTTTATTGGGAACCACTAGCAACACTCCATCCGCACACCAAGAAGTGTTTTCGGCTGCAGTTGATGAAGCGATTGCAAGATATAATGCAGAAAGCCTTACTATTAAATTCCAGAGAGTTTCTTCAAATGCAAAGATCACAGTAGTTGCTTATTCAGAAAATAGTAACACCCTGGCATCTGCAGGTTTTCCTAACTCTTTCGGCGATCCTTATAATCAAATTAAAGTAAATACTTATCCATTCAGCACAAGCACAACTACAACGAATATCAATTTTATTGGTACTAT
>JBHENB010000076.1:0-8841 GCA_046262255.1 Chitinophagaceae bacterium | reverse complement strand
ATGAAATGGGCCATTGCATTGGGTTCCGCCATACTGACTATATGAACAGGGCTTATAGCTGTGGTGGAACAGCCTCAAACGAAGGCTCAGCTGGTGTTGGCGCAATCAGTATTCCAGGGACGCCAACTGGTCCTGATGCTGCATCCTGGATGTTAGCTTGTATTGCCCGGGATGTAAATCGTCCTTTCAATGCCAATGATAAAATTGCATTGAGCTATTTATACTAAACGCATTTTACTCAAACTTGTAGCCGCTGAAAAACAGCGGCTTTTTATATAGAATCCCCCAATGTTGATTTATTTTGCTGAACTTAGCTTCCTTAGTATTTAAATACCTGTGTACGCAATTGTAGATATAGAAACAACCGGCGGCTATGCTGCTGCAAATGGTATTATTGAAATTTCAATAGTGTTGTTTGACGGTGAAAAAGTTACAGGAAAATTTGAAACATTAATAAATCCCTGTCAGCATATACCGCGTTACATACAGGGTTTTACCGGCATTAGTAACTACATGGTACAGGAGTCCCCCAGGTTTGGGGAAGTAGCGGAAAAAATATACATGCTATTGCACGACAAAATTTTTGTAGCACATAGCGTAAATTTTGACTATTCTTTTATCAAAAGCCATTTGCAGGTTCATGGCTTTGAATTGAATACAAAAAAGCTTTGTACCATCCGGTTGGCAAGGCAAATATTTCCCGGTCTCCCCTCTTATAGCCTTGGGAATTTGTGTCATTCACTTAATATAGAACTTATAAACCGGCATCGTGCCGGTGGTGATGCATCTGCAACTGCCATTCTCTTTCAGCAACTACTATGTAATGACAAAAAGAATGCAGTAGCAAGCAGCCTCTTCCGCAATTCAAAAGAATATATACTGCCGCCAAATGTTCCAAAGCAGGATTTTCTTCGGCTTCCCGCAACACCGGGTGTTTACTATTTTCATGATAGTAAAGGCAAAATAGTGTATATAGGGAAAGCAAAGAGTATAAAACAACGGGTAAATACCCACTTTAGTAATAACTCGGACAGCAGGCAGAAACAAAACTTTATGCGACATGTTTGTTCCATTACTTACCAGTCAACAGCTACAGAATTGATGGCTGCCATATTGGAAAGCAGCGAGATAAAAAGATGGTGGCCCGCTTTTAATTATTCGCAAAAAAAGCCTGAAGATGTTTATGGCATTTTTATGTACGAAGACCAGAATGGATATATGCGCTTAGCCATTGAGAAAAAGAGAAAGAGTAATAATCCGATTTATACTTTTCATTATAAAGTAGATGGATATGGTGTGCTGAGAAAAATGATGAGGCAATATGCCTTATGTCCCCGCTTATGTTTTATACAAACAGATAATGATACCTGCACCGGCGTTAATGAAAATTATTGTAACGGAGCTTGTGAAAAAAAAGAATCAGCTGAAGTGTATAATACCAGAGTATTGCAGGCAATAGCATCTTTAACGGCAAGACCATCTTACCTTGTGCTGGATAATGGATTAAAGGAAGATGAAGTTTCCTGTATTATGGTGCTAAAAGGTAATTTTTTTGGAATGGGATACCTGCCAAAAAAAGTTCAAAATATTACACGGGAAACGATTGCAGACTATATTAAGCCCTATAAAGAAAACAGCTACATACGTACATTGCTGCATTCGCATTTTAATAAATTTCCGCAGCAGGTAAAAATTCTGGAAGAGGGTCAGACAGCCCACTCAAATTTTTCTGATTTTGGCATATTGGAAAATACCTGATGCACTTGTTCGGGTGGGGATGCTAATCTTCTTTCCCTTGTATTCAACCAGGCACCATCTACAGTAAGTACTGCAGAAAGTACGTTGCTATTTTTAGTGATATGATGTTGAATGGTCCAGCGGGAAAAATCTTTTTTAGATTTTACCAGCTCCAGGGTTATTTGGACCTCATCGCCGGATTTTATTTCCTTACGAAAAATACATTCCTCCCTGAATAAAATTGGCCCAAATTGTAGTTGCTGCATCACTTCAGCAGTAAGACCGTACTTATTTAAAAATTCAATCCTGCAAAAGGCTCCCCAATCATAATATACAGAATGCCGTAAATGAAAATTTGGATCCAGGTCTGACCAGCGTATTTGAACTACCTGTAAAAAGTTACTCATTTGCTTTTTGCTGTTTTAAAAGAATAAAAAAGCCAGTTGCAGCGATGATACAAAGAATAAAATCAACAATCCATAGAATTGCAAAACCATAATGCACCGCTACCTGCGAGGCAATTGTAGGAGCCAGCACATGTGCAAATGCAAAAGCCATAGTATATACGGCTGCATATTGTCCGCGGTTGAATTCTGTACTGCGGCTAATCCAGAAATTATTTAAAAAAGGAAACAACAACATTTCTGCAAACGTTATAACGATCATGCTCAGTAGCACTATCAATAACGAATGGTGTACATTCAATATTAAAAATGACAACCCCATTAAAATTGCACCCCAAACAATATAAGTCAGTGAATTCCTGCGATTTTCCAACTTATATACAAGCACCATTTCTACAAGTGCAATCAGCAAGCCGTTCAGTGACAGCACCCAGCCAATAATAACCTCGGACAAATGTATTTGCTCTTTATAATAAACAGGCATAATACTAAACAATTGGAAAAAACTAAAGCCTGTAAAGAAAACAAACAACATTCCTTTTAAAAAAATCTTATCTCTATATGCGGAATTTTTGCCTGTTTCTTTCAACTGTTCAACAGACAGAACTTTCCTTTTATCCGGAACTAAAACTATAAATAACAGAATTGCTGCTATAACACAGGTAACGCCATCAACCCAAAATAATAAAGAATAGTTGATGCTGGCTAATATGCCACCCACTGCAGGACCGATTGCCCAGCCTAAATTAATAGCCAGCCTGTTTAAGGAATAACAACGTGTACGATTGCCTTCATCACTATAGGCGGCAATTGCTGCGGCATTTGCAGGACGAAAAGCTTCGCCAACGCTACTTAATACAAAAATGCAGGCTGCTATCTGCACGAAAGATTGCATTGCTGATAACACAAAAAATAAAACGCCATTCAGCAGTAAGCTAAACACCTGAATATAAAAGAAACCAAATCTATCTGTAAGTTTTCCTCCTATAAATCCACCTAAAATAGCACCTGCGCCAAATGCTGCCATTACCAAACCGGCTTCTGTTAGTGTATGACCTCTCAATGTGAGATATACTGTAAGAAAAGGAATGACCATAGTGCCACTCCTGTTCACAAACATTACAACTGCCAGCCACCATACAGGTTTTGGTATTCCGCCGTACGCATTGCGGTATAGCTGAACTGAAGTTTGCAGCATTTGTCTAAATTAAATTATCATTCACAACTGGTGGCTGGCGAAACTATATTTTTGCCACTTAAAATCAGTTATGAAATATATCCTGGTAATTACAATCATGCTTCTTTTTAATGCTGCGATTGCACAGAATAAGGCCACTATTGCAAAACAAACTGCTGCAACTGCAAATCCTTTAAAAAATCTTACTGATTCCGCTAGTTATGCAATAGGGTTAAGTGTTGCTAATTTTTATATGCAACAGGGAATTAAAAAACTAAATCCTGCTATTGTTGCAAAAGCAATTAATGATGTAATGAGCGGGAAAAAATCCATTATCAGTCATGATGCGGCAAATAATGTAGTTTTGAAATTAATGAACCAGGCACAGGATACAAAATCAAAACCAAACATTGCTGAGGGTGAGAAATTTTTAGCAGCCAACAAAGCAAAACCAGGTGTAAAGACCACCGCAACAGGTTTGCAGTATGAAATTCTAACAGAAGGTACCGGTGCAAAGCCAACCCTAAATGACACTGTAGTTTGTCACTACAAAGGAATGTTGTTGAATGGAACTGAATTTGACAACTCCTACACACGGGGGCAGCCTGCAACTTTTCCTGTACGTGGTGTTATCAAAGGTTGGACAGAGGCACTGCAATTAATGTCTGTCGGCTCTAAGTACAGATTATACATACCACACCAGCTTGCTTACGGAGGGAGCGGCACAGGGCCTATACCTGGTGGTGCATTATTGATTTTTGAAGTGGAACTTTTAGATGTAAAGAAAAAGCAGTAGGTTCTCTTCAATAGTATCTTTCAGGTACTGTTGTTATTTTGTATTTACTTCACTTCCGTTGCCACTTTGATAAAGTTGCTCTTACAGCTTGTAATTCTCTTACATCATCTTCAAAGGTCCAGTCGAGAGCTTTATTGGTCACAGTAACATCATTTCCGGCATGAAAGAATATTACTGCCTTAATCTTAGGGTAAGCAGTTGGCATCGAACCTAGTGCCTCTTGAAACCATGCGGCTCTGTCACCTCCAACTTTCAGACAGCCAAACTCCGATAGCATTACTGGTTTGCCATACGCAGATAACCCTTTGTACGCTTTACTGATGATATCGTTAAATGACCACCACTGGCTCCATGTTGCAACTGTGCCATAATTCAACGCCGTAAGAGCAATCCAGTCAACATACTCATGCCCGGGATAAAACTCCGGGTAGGTTGGATAAGCGGGATGTGGAGACCATACCCAAATTGCGTTTGTGGCACCAACCTTATTAAATCTATTTACTACATGGCGCCATGCTGCTATATATTCTTCCTGACTGTTGTTTTGCTGTCCCCATGGATACCTGTAAGGATCATTCATCTCATGCCCCCACCTTAAATAAAAAGGCATACCAAATCTTTTTGCATCTGCGGCCCACTTGTCAATATACTGATCGAATTTCCCTTCTGCTATTGCCCGCAATCCACCTTTGTTTTTGTTCACTGCATCTGCATTAAATGGAAATAACACAGGATCAAAATCATTAAGCCATGGCTCCCAAGTTATCATCGGAATAGACCCGAGGTCATAAATAGCCTGTGCTCTCAATAAAGGAAATACCTGGTCTGTCTTACTGCCCCAGGCAGTGTAAAAAGATATGATCGGCAGTTTGGTTTTCAATGAATCTTCAAAAGCTATTATGTCGAGGTACGACTCTGCAGTATTATCGTCATAAGCGCCTAGTAAAATAGCGCCAGTGCCGCTGATCGTTGCTTTATTATTACGGATTTCATTGAACCAGGAAAGCTTTTGTGATCTGCTTTCACGGGTATCCATCAACCGTGTTTCTGTATGTGCCACTCTTGTGCTGACAGTAGTGAAAATATCTTCAAGAGGTCCTTTGCTCTTTTCCCCAGCATAAACCAACAAAATAAATAAACAAGTGCCTATTAATAAGGCAATCAAAAAAGAAGAGATACGAAACATTACTATTTTCATTTGCTCAAGTTTTTTCGCGGTTATAGGGGTCTATTTCATTTATATTGATCGTACTCCACGGCTCTTCAGATTTAATTGTTTGTGATTCTACTGCGGCATATGTTCCACCTAAGGTCATAACAAAAGCTATTAACGCGAAAGCTACCATACCCCATATTTCTCCACTGGTTAGTGCCCTCTTTGCTTCCGGAGTAAAGTATATTCTTTGCATTACCACCAGAACAATGGTTGCCAAAAACAATACCTGGTGAATTATGAGAGGCCGTGCAAAACGTGTTAAGCCACTTACTGCTTTTTTTGCTGTAGGAATGTAAGGAATTTCAGCATTCCACAGGGAAAGCAAAAAACCTTTTAGGAAGACATGCCAGCAGGAGAATTTTAAAAACATTCCCCGCCAGTGAAACCCTTTTTCGCTTGTTGGATGTACAAGCCACTGCTGTGCATATAAATAGATTACTACAGCAACAATTGCCATGGGCGTCCAATGTATAATAAAGTCAACAAATTTCATATTAGCCGGCGCAATACCAAACCACAAAAACAAATAAGGAAAGAAAATAAATAAGAACATGATTAATCCTGCTATATAGTAACTTCCAATGGTGAAGTAGGAAATACGCTGCCAAAACGAGAGATTTTTCCAGTGCTGCGGCACTTCAGCAAATAAAACTTCATGCACTCCTCTTGACCATTTTAATTGCTGTTTACAGAAAGAGCCTAAGTCTTCCGGAACAAGTCCGCGACTAATTATTACCGGGTTGTAAACAGATTTCCACTTTTTAGAATGTATTCGAATTGCAGTGATTAAATCTTCTGCAAGACCAATCCCATGCCCTCCAATACTTTCCAGTGCTTTCCGGCGAAAAGTACAATTGGCACCAATCGCTACTGAAGCATTGTAGCCATTCATGCCCATTTGTGTTGGGCCGTAAAAACTATATGTTTGTTCGGCAGCAGCAGTAGCTGTAAACGACCTGTACTGATTATAATAAGCCTGAGCCACCTGCACATACCCAATCTTCTCCTCTTTAAAATATCCAAGTACTTCATCAAAAAAATTTGGAAACGGAATGTGGTCGGGGTCAAGAACAAGAATATAATCTTCCTTTGTTCTTTTAAGTGCTTCATTTATTTTTCCTGCTTTTGCTCCTGGAATACCTACTAACTCCAGCCAAACAGCTCCATGCTTTTCAGCTACTTCCCTGAACCGTTCATCCCGGGTGTCATCTAATAAATAAGTTTTATGAGGATAGGTAATTTTTGAACAAGCTTCCAGTGTTTTATCAAACATGCTTAATGGCTCTCCCGGTGAGCTGGTAGTGAAAATAGCTACAGATAAATTTTCATCATGCACAGGCGGAGTAACTGGTACTTTAATGCGAAAATAGCAAACCCACAAGATGATCATCCTTAAAATACCCCACCAGAACAGAAATGTAAGCAACACAAATAATGGTAGTGATACTATATGTTCTTCCCTGAACCACCAGTCGAAAAAGCGAGCAATGCAGAGTACGCCGGCAATCATCAAACCCCCCAATACCGTTTTCCGGAAAACAGTTGCCGGTACCGCTTTTTGGAACTTCCATAGGTCAGAATTGTTACTATTTTGCATTGATAAACCTGTATAGTAGCCGGACAGAAGCCACATGCCTGTTATAAAAAAACAGTTTACTGTAATTATATAAGGTGTTGAAATTTAAATTATCGGATAAACGGAATTGCAGATTGGCTTCTGCTTCAAATGGGGTATACCGCTCCGTGTAGTAGCCTTTTGAGATAACATGTTGATTACTGGAATTTTTTTCGAGTACTAATACCGGATTATCGGCAGTGGCGTAAAAACCAACGCTGCCCCTGGCAGTGAAATTAAATGCTTGCGAAGGAGCAATTCGCAACGATGCCAACGCTGCATGAATCACTTGATTTTGAGGAGTGAAGTACGGGTCATAAATGCCTTCCACCTGTGATAAGATCGGTTGAGTTGCAACAATAGTATTTAATGATTTACTACTACGGAACGTATTTACCTGAGCATTGGCAAAACTGAACCCGTAGCCGGTTTTGAAAGACACAGATGCATTGTGTACCACCGGTAGCAGCGACCATAGATAAGTTGTTTTTACATTGTTATTGTTGAACCCCTGAACGTCAACACCTGCTCTCCCTAAAAATTTATCACTTTTATTAAGATCTATTCCGGCAGAGAAATTAGTGAATGTAAACGGATTTATTATACTTGCTAAAGTATATTGGTAGGGTCTTCTTTCTAACAGGAATGAAGCAGCGAAAGCACCTGAAAGGCGTTGAGAAAAGTTCAATAAACCTGTTGGGTGTAAGTTATCTCTTCCTGCAGAGAATATGCCTGCGCCTGCAGTAATAGTAGTTTTGCCATAGTTGAACTTAAAATTATTTCGTACGCCAAACTGAATAGTTGTATTTGCATCATTTAACGAGAAATGATTTAATTGGAAATTTATTGATGGTGCAAAAGCAGGTGATGAGAACCAACCTGTTTCTAAAAAAATTTCATTACTTCTTAATGGTTGATCATCTGAGAGGTATTGATAGTTTGCAGTTATGTAAGGTGAATAAAACCTATTGATTTGTTCTAAAATATTTTGTGCCGCCTCATTTGCAGGATCATCGATAAGAATAATATTCACCGTTTCTCTTGCTTCAACAATATTTCTGTTCCATAAATATATATTAGCAAGTGCCAGATTTGCTTCTATGTTTTTATTATCATAAGGCAAATACAACTTAAACTGTTGTTCTGCATTTTTGTAATAGCCCAATTCATAAAGAACCCTGGCATAATCTAATTTTATTGTAGCTGCCTCAGGATATGCCTGAACTGCTTTTTCAAAGGTCTGAACAGATCTATCGAATTGCTTCATCCAATATAGAACCTGTGCATGAAGATGCAAACTGTTTTGATCCGGTTGATGCGAATTGTACAAGGTTAGCAAGCTATCAGCAGCTGAGAAATTTTTATTATAAGCCAACTCTCTGCCCCGACCTATAGTATCAACTGGCTCTTGAGAATAGGAGTTTATAGTTGTACAAAATACTGCTATACCAAGCTGAAAGTTTTTGGGTAGTTTCAACTACAACGAATTAAGCAGATAAGATTGATCATCCTGGTAAAAGTTTAAAGATGTGTAAATAATAATTGATTTGGGATTTTATCTGAAATAAATAAAACCTCATGTACATGAGATCAAAACCAGTTTTTACCAATACCAATAAACAACAAAAAAGGGATGATCTTTCGACCACCCCTTTGTTTTAATTAATTAGAAGTTTAAACTATTTCCTTCTTACAATTACCTTTTGAAATTGAGATTGCCCTGTAGCCTTGTTTCTCACTTGTATGCTATATACACCATTTCTAAGGTTTGTAATTTCTATTGAATTTGAAGTTGCTCCTTTAATTTCACGTATCAACCTTCCAGCCATATCCCTAATAATCAGGTCTCTTGAACCAACATTATCAAAAACAACATTGATTGTTCCTGTATTGCTT
>JBHENB010000075.1:4132-9342 GCA_046262255.1 Chitinophagaceae bacterium | reverse complement strand
GATATTAACAACACTGCTGTTCCGCTTCTGTGGAAGCATGCTGTAGAATTTGAGTATCTGCCTTCACTGCTAAATTTAAGTACTGAACTTAAGTTAATAGCTGCTAAATGGAAAGATGTAACCATGCTGGGCCATACACATGGACAAGCGGCAAGCCCTACCAAATTGGGAAAAGAAATAATGGTGTTTGTGGAAAGAATTGAAAACCAAATAGAACATTTTATAACAATCCCCTTTTCTGCTAAGTTTGGTGGAGCCACCGGCAATTTCAATGCACATCACGTTGCTTTCCCGGATAAAAACTGGATAAGCCTTGCTAATGAATTTGTGGGAAGCGTTTTGGGATTACAGCGACTTCAGTTTACTACACAAATAGAACATTACGATAACCTTGCAGCTCACTTTGATTGCATGAAGCGCATCAATAATATTCTTGTTGACTTTTGCCGCGATATATGGACTTATATTTCCATGAATTATTTTAGCCAGAAAGTCCAAAAGGATGAAGTTGGGTCTTCTGCAATGCCGCATAAAATAAATCCTATTGATTTTGAAAACGCAGAAGGAAACCTTGGAATAGCTAATTCATTATTCGGGCATTTGTCTTCTAAATTGCCTATTTCAAGATTGCAAAGAGACCTTACCGATTCAACGGCGCTTCGAAACATCGGAGTGCCCTTTGCACATACAATTCTTGCTTTTAAATCAATAGAAAACGGAGTAAATAAGTTGGTGCTAAACAATGAAAAGATCTTTGAAGACTTAGAAGAAAACTGGGCTGTAGTTGCTGAAGCTATACAAACAATATTACGCAGGGAACAATATCCAAATGCTTATGAGGCTTTAAAAGAATTTACCAGGACAGGTAAAAAACTCGATAAAAAAACTATTCATGCTTTTATTGATTCCTTATCTGTATCTGCTAAAGTAAAAAGGGAACTAAAAAATATAAGTCCACACAGCTACACAGGCATTCATCCTGAATTTTAAAGCATCAGGTGAGATTACTTATGAATTTCACTTGTAAAATGAAACTCAATACCTGGATTATTGGTTCGTTCTGTATTCAAAAACCATTCGCTTTGTGCCAGGTACACTAAGTGGCCGTCTTTATCTAACCCAATATTAGCTTGTTTGAACCTGATAAACTCCTCCAGCTTTTTTTGGTCTTTACTCGTTATCCAGCAGGCTTTGTAAAACGGTAAAGTATTTAACTGTACTGATGCTCCGTATTCATGCAGTAAGCGATATTGTATTACTTCAAACTGCAGCTCACCCACACAACCAATGATTTTTTTATTGCCTCCATGTTGGGTAAACAACTGCGCCACACCTTCATCTGTTAGTTGCAACAAACCTTTTTCCATCTGCTTAGTTTTCAGCGGATCCTTATTTACTACCTCTTTAAAAAGTTCTGGGGAAAACGATGGAATACCGGTAAAATAGAACTCCTCCCCTTCTGTAAGTGTATCGCCAATCTTAAAATTACCTGTATCAAACAAGCCTACTACATCGCCTGCGTACGCATCATTTACAACACTTTTCTCCCGTGCAAGAAAAGAATAGGGGTTGCTAAACCGCACATCCTTATCTAAACGAACATGATAAAAGTATTTATTGCGTTCAAACTTTCCGGAACACACCCGCAAAAAAGCAATCCTGTCACGATGCTTTGCATCCAAATTGGCATGAATTTTAAAAACAAACCCACTGAATTTTTCTTCATCAACACCAACTATCCTTGCGTTCGTCTCACGGTTGCGTGGCTCAGGGGCAATGCGTATGAATGTATCCAGCATTTCCTTCACCCCAAAGTTGTTAATGGCGCTTCCAAAAAATACCGGAGCTACGTCACCTGTTAAATAACTCTGAACTTTTAAGTGGCCATACACCCCATCAATTAATTCTACATCTTCGCGCAAAGTAGCAGCATCTTTTTCACCCAGCTTATCTTCCAGTAATGGGGAATACATATCTGCAATGGATATGGTATCCTCATCAGTAGCTTTTGTATTTGGTGAAAACAACCGGATATTTTTCTCTGATAAGTTATATACACCTTTGAATTCCTTGCCACTATTGATAGGCCACGTCATTGGGTGCAGGGAAATAGATAATTCTTTTTCTATTTCCTCTAATAAATCAAAACGGTTTTTACCATCACGATCCAATTTGTTTATAAAAACAATTACCGGTGTTTTTCTCATGCGGCATACGTGCATCAGCCGGCGGGTTTGCTCCTCCACCCCGTTCACACTATCCACTACTAATATTACACTATCCACTGCAGTTAATGTTCTATAAGTGTCTTCCGCAAAATCCTTATGGCCCGGAGTATCTAAAAGATTGATAAGGGTATTATTATATTCAAAACTCATTACTGAAGTTGCAACAGAGATACCACGTTGCCGTTCAATTTCCATAAAGTCGGAAGTAGCATATTTTTTTATCTTGTTGCTTTTAACTGCTCCCGCAACTTGTATAGCTCCTCCAAATAACAGGAACTTTTCCGTCAAAGTAGTTTTACCGGCATCCGGATGCGAAATGATGGCAAACGTTCTGCGTTTTTTTATTTCATTCTGGTATTTCATATTCACTGATGAAGATGGTCATAGCCTTATCCGGAACTGACGACTGTCGACTGTTTTTTTGCGGGTGCAAAGGTAGGACGTGGTTTGCTAAGTACCACATCCACCATATATGCAATAGATTGGAATATTAGAAGTTGACTTTCATGATAGGACGAATATGTGTGTTTTACAAACAGAGAAAAACATTTTGATGGCGCATGAGATCTTTTCAAGTCTTTTTTCTACAGACACACATGGGGGAGTTACCTTTTTTGAGGTTACTTTTCCTCACATAACACTTTAATAAACATTATAAAGGCGGCATTGTTTTTACTCTTGTTATGCAAAGCAAATCTGTATATATGAAAAACAACAGTGGTCGGGAGCATTCAGCCAATGTTACACGTCGAAAAAATTCTGATCGTCAGCCTCAAAACACGGGGGGTTTTGAGGGAATGAATTTTGAGCAGCAAAGGGACTCCTATAAAGGAAACAATAACAGTCCTAAAGGGGGAAAAAAGAATGACGATACTGGTGGGGGAAATAACTCAGGCAAAAGAAGAGACAATAATTAATTACTGTTATTGGAAGAAAGGAATTAGCAACGTAAATAAGATGTGTGAAAGTGCTAAACCTGGCATTTATGTTTGGTGTAGATACGTCTGATCAACTGGTCAGACGTATTTTTTTATAGCATCCTATAACCTGCCTGCTGAGCAAAAACACTACATTTGTTTTATGCGTGGCATGCTTGAGATTATTAGCAGCAGTTTTAAAATGGCTCTTCAGGAGCTCTGGAAAAATAAGCTTCGCACCTTTCTTTCCCTGTTTGGGATTACCATTGGAATTTTTTGCATTATTGGTGTGCTGGCAACAGTTCAAAGCCTGGAACATAACCTGCAATCAGAAATAAAATCTCTTGGCACAAATACTATTTATATTGATAAATGGGAATACGCTTCCGGTGGAGGGCCCGATTTTCCGTGGTGGAAATATGTAAACCGGCCATCGCCTGGCTACAAGGATCTAAATGAAATTAAAGAAAGATCCTCTGCAACAAAATTTGCTGCTTTCAAAATAAATACAAATGATAATGTAGAAGTGAACGACAATATTTTAAATGATGTACGTCTATATGGCATTACCGAAGATTTTTTAAATATACAACCGATAGAAATTCATGACGGACGTTTATTAACAAATAATGAATATGACCGCGGCAGTAACAATATTATTATTGGCTTCGAAGTAGCAGAAAAGCTTTTTGGTATGCCTGAACGTGCAGTAGGCAGACCAGTTACAATAAAGGGAAAGACAAATACAATAGTTGGAGTAATAAAAAAGCAGGGGAAACAGATGCTCGGAGGATGGGAGTTTGACAAAAGTGTTCTTATAACTTATAAGTATGCACGTTCTGTAATGGATGAGAAACGGGCCGATCCATTGATTATGGTGCAGGCAAAAGATAATGTAAACAGTAAGGTATTGCAGGATGATTTGCGCGGGGCGATGCGCTCTATTCGTAAATTAAGCCCTACACAGGAGGATAATTTTGCCTTGAACGACATCAATGACTTTAGTAATATTATGAGCCAGGCTTTTGTAAGCATTAACATTGGCGGATGGGCTATTGCGGCACTGTCGCTGATAGTAGGAATGTTTGGTATAGCTAACATCATGTTTGTAACAGTTAAGGAACGTACAGGTCAGATAGGATTGAAAAAAGCAATCGGTGCAAAGAATGGAGTGATACTTACGGAGTTTCTGCTGGAATCTGCTTTTTTATCGGTTATAGGTGGATTGATAGGTTTGCTGCTTGTATTTATTTTAACCAAAGTAGCTACTGCTCTTCTCGATTTTCCCATTTTTGTTTCTACACCGCTGATGCTGTTGGCAATTGGTGTGTGCATTATTGTGGGATTGGTTGCCGGGATTGTTCCTGCTTACAGAGCCGCGCATTTAAATCCTGTGGTTGCAATAAGAAGCACTTAAAATCAGTTGACAAATGACAGTTGACAGTTGGTAGTTTACAGTTAAACCTTAAACCCTTAAACCCTAAACCTTAAACCTTAAACCTTAAACCTTAAACCTTAAACAACAACTCCCTTCGTCAAGCTCAGGGTAATCATGCCTTCTATTCTTGCCATAGAAACCTCTTGTGATGAAACATCAGCTTCGGTATGTTGCAATGGAAAGATATTATCCAACATTATAGCAGATCAAAAAATTCATGAAAGCTATGGAGGGGTGGTGCCTGAACTGGCAAGCAGGGCGCATTTGCAAAACATAGTTCCAGTGGCAGATATGGCTCTTAAAGATGCAAATATGGAACTAAAAGACATAGATGCATTTGCATTCACTCAATCCCCTGGGTTGATTGGTGCTCTTTTAGTAGGCGCACAATTTACCAAATCACTTGCTTTAGTATTAAACAAGCCTTTGATTGGAGTGCATCACATGCAGGCCCATGTATTGGCTAATTTGATAGATAACCCTTACATACACTTCCCCTTTTTATGTCTTACAGTGAGTGGCGGCCATACGCAGATAGTGCTTGCAGAAAGTGCTGCTGAGATGAAACTTCTGGGAGAAACACTGGACGATGCTGCAGGCGAAGCATTTGATAAAACAGCTAAGCTT
>JBHENB010000075.1:0-4122 GCA_046262255.1 Chitinophagaceae bacterium | reverse complement strand
GGATATATGTGCCTCTGTGCAAACCCGCATCGTTACTATCCTGCTTAAAAAGCTAAAAGCAGCAGCGCTGCAAACGGGTGTAAAAAACATCTGTATAGCCGGGGGTGTGTCTGCAAACAGGGGCTTGCGTGAAGCCTTTCAAAGTATGGGCAAAAAATACAACTGGAATACGTTCATTCCTAAGCTGGAATACTGTACAGATAACGCTGCCATGATTGCTGTTACAGCATACTATAAGTTCTTGGCAAATGATTTTTCTGATCTTTCTGTTTCCGCTACTGCACGATCTGACTGGAGACAGGTATAATGGGAAATTCTTACTTCCGTTTTAAAAAATTCACCATAAACCAGGATAAATGTGCAATGAAAGTAACTACAGATGCATGTTTGTTTGGTGCATGGTGTGCGCATGAAATAGAGATGGAAAGCAGTTTGCAGCAAGAGCAGAATATTTGTGCTTTGGAGATTGGAACAGGTACAGGATTACTTTCTTTAATGATAGCACAAAAGGCTTCACTTACAATAGATGCAGTAGAGATTGATGCAGACGCCGCAAAGCAAGCAATGAAAAACTGCGCCTCATCGCCTTTTGCTGCAAGGATACATATATATCAATCAGATATTCTACAATTCGGAAATCAACAGTACAATTACATTATCAGCAATCCTCCCTTTTATGAGAATGAAGTAAAAAGCCAACAAATAACAAAAAACATAGCACATCATAGTTACCAATTAAGATTAGAAGAGGTTTTTGCTATAGTTGAAAACAACCTTTTACCGGATGGGACTTTCTTTTTGCTACTTCCTTTCAAGCGAAAGAAAGAACTAGAGTTTCTCTTGAAACAACAAAATCTGTTTGCAACAAAAATAATTTTTCTGCGGCCATCTGTGTTGCATCCGCCGTTCCGTATAATGCTAAAAGGCTGCAAAATAAATGTTGAAATGCCTTTTATAACGGAAATCCCAATAACAAATAAACAGAAGCAATACACCTATGAGTTCAAGGAGTTATTGAAGGATTATTATCTAAAATTATAATGCAGTATCGTTACCCATTGCATACTCCTGCAGGTATTGAAAGTGTTCCGTAAGTTTCCCCTTTTTTACTATAGTAGCACGGTCAATAATAGCAGAGTTGCCGCTGATTAGATCCGGAAGAACATATTTTATTAATTGCTCACCAAAATACTGCGACGCATCGCGGGGTAGCTCGTTTGGTAAATTACAAACTGCCATAATATCTATAGAACCGGGCAGATAAGGTGCGGTTTCTGCTAGCGTAGTTCTGTCCACTCCATATACAGGATCTTCTATAGTTTTATCGCCATAGTTAATAGGTATAGAGCCATATATATCGTCAGATATATCTGCAATCACCTGAATCCTAAAACCGTCTTTTAAAACATCTTCTTTGTTAAACAACCGCGGAACATTAGCATCCCAATAAACACCATTCATAAGTATATCTGTGTGCTGCAAATATTGGTAAAACTTGCATTGGTATTCAAATGGAAATAGATGAAAGTGTTCACGGCTATAGGTTTTGCTGTGTTTGTGTTCATATAGATCAGAGCCCTTCAAATGCAGATACACGGGGTAAGAAAATTCACGGGAAACATATTCTTCTTTCTCTACTTCAATAACTCCCATCAGATTCATTATTTCTGAGACACCATGCGCGACCCTCCCGGAACCCGTAACAGCAATTTTAACGTTTGGAACTTTTAACCCAAAATAAGTATGAATCAATTGCTTAAAGTTCCGTTGCCTGAAAACCCTTTCCAGGTTAAAGCTATTAGTACGTTTACCATAAACCATCATGCCATTGTGTGCCCCTACAATACCCGCAAAAAACCCAAACCCGATAATGCGCTGCCCATCTTCGTGTTCTAAACATTCAAAATCAACAAGAGTAATTTTTTCTTCCAAAATGGCATGAAGTAATTTTTGATTGTGAGGTTGCTTTTTTTTTGTATGGGAGAAAAATAAATAGCATTTGCCTGGTATTAAATCATTTACAGGAACCTCTTTTATTCCAATCAACGCATCGCAATCAGATATGTCATTTACAACTTGCACACCTTCTCTTTCATATTCACTATCTGTAAAGCACCGCTCATCGGCATGCTGAACTACAATCTGTACCCCGGTAAAGTTTTTTTGTATCCAGGCACTTTGCTCAGGAGTAAGAGCTGCCCTTTTATCTACAGGTATTTTACTTTCTTTAATTAATCCGATTTTCATTAGTGGTAATTGTGCAAAAATCATTTTTAAAAGTCAACAAAACAAGTGATAGCCGTACATTACAGGCTGGGTGTTAATTTTGTGTCTTACTTATGCAAAATAAGCTGGTTATAAATTGCTAATGCAATATTTTGAATTATTTGAAATACCCGTACAATTAAAGCCGGATAAGATTTTGGTTAGAAAAAAATATTTGCTATTAAGCAAGCAATACCACCCGGATTATTTTGCTAACAACCAAGATGCAGATCAGCAAAAAGTGTTGGAGGAAGCAGCTATTCTTAATAAGGCGTTTAAGACGTTCAATAATCCCGATGAAACAATAAGATATGTATTGAAGGAAAAGAACTTAATGGAAGATGATGAGAAATACCAGCTCCCGGCTGAGTTTTTAATGCAGATGATGGAAATAAATGAGGAGTTGTCAGAGGCAGTTTTCGCAGAGGATAACAATATCAAACA
Source organism: Chitinophagaceae bacterium (assembly GCA_046262255.1). Lineage (GTDB taxonomy): Bacteria > Bacteroidota > Bacteroidia > Chitinophagales > Chitinophagaceae > Flavisolibacter. Next base: position 1,413 of record JBHENB010000075.1, on the reverse strand, counting down.
AAAATTACAAGAACAATTAACTGAACTTGAAAAATCAATCTATGAACCTGTGGCTGCAATTATTGAAAATTATCAGGAAGGTATTACTACCGAAGAAGAATTGCTGCAAGTGAAAGATTATTACTTTAAAAAAAAATACCTGTACCGGCTGCGGGAGCAGTTAAGGTGATTAGGTGCCCGGACCTGGGAGAAGTACTAGTATTTTTTTCTCCTTCAATCACTCATTTATCAGGTTAGGCTCCTTCCATTGGCAATAACGTTTTTAAATACTAAATTCCATCACAGCATCATCTCATTCAGCGCCTCTAAAAAGTTTTTCCGCTTCCGCATGGAGACTTCCAGCTTTACTTTATTCTCCATAACAACATAACTGCCATCAAACCGTTGAAATTCCTGAACACGATGTAGATTAATTAACGTGGAGTGGTGAATGCGGAAAAAGTTCTGTTTGTAAATGGCAGAGGTGCCCGTTACATTTTTTGCATTTTCACTAAAAACAATAAAGATCAAAGTTGGAAACCAGATAATGAAGCATGGGTAATGGCGAGGAAAATTTCAAAAGTGGGAGAGGTATGGGAAGTAAGGCCGATAATGATATACTTTTATTGTGTGCCGTTTTACTACTCAGCCACACCCGCAAACTACTGTGAAAATCTGCTAAAGACTCATTCTGATTCGCTGACGGGGTGTTGCAGTACTTAATTTCAACTGTATATTGAATTTTTTTGTACTTTTTACAGCCAAATCGAGAGTTTAATATCTGTGTTATGAGAAAATTCTTTATAGTTATATTGCTACACCTGCTTTTCTTATCTGTTCTTGCTCAGCAAACACAAGAAGAGAAAATCAATAATTTAAAAAAAACGTTGCCATCACTGAAGGGCACTGCACGAGTTGACCGGCTGAATGCCATCTGCCAGGAATATTTTAATATTGGTTTCTTTGGAGATAATGATCCCAGAGTGGATTCCATTGCCACCTATGCTGCAAAAGCAAATACAGAGGCAGAAAAGCTGAACTATAAAAACGGAATAGCGAATGCTCAGTTGTTTATAGCCTTTACTGAAATGCTCCGCCGGAATTTTAAAACTGCAGAGGATCGTCTAAACAGGTTATTAGCCACCACAAACTTACCGGACAATATTGCGGGCCATGCCAATTCCTTCCTTGCAAATATTTATGGAGATGTGTACAATAACAATGATAAGGGGATTGAATACATGAAGAAGGCACTGGTGCATTTCCGCAAAATAAATAATCAAAAAGAGGAAGGGATTACATTAACAAGGCTTTGTATGCTTTACTCCCGAAAAGGTGATTTTGAGACTGGTGTGGAATATTGCACAAAAGCAGTGACACTTGGAAAAAAACTGGCTGCTGCCGGTAATAAAGACGGCTGGGTAGATTTTCAGG
>JBHENB010000074.1:0-9835 GCA_046262255.1 Chitinophagaceae bacterium | reverse complement strand
TGACACTATATTGAGATATCCTGCCTTCAGCCTTGTTGCCTTTCCTCTTTCTATAGGAACATTTTCAACTGTAATTGAATTCAACCGGAAGTTATACATGCCCGGAGCAAGATCGTATGCAGGACCATGTTTGCTAAATCCGCTGCGGCTGGTAATGAACTTATCATCGGATGCAGCTCTAACTTCAATACTCCATTCCACATCGGCAGGAAAAGCGGTGTTCAGTCTTCCCAGCACACCTTTCATGTTTGCAGTACTGATGACCCATTTATCTGTTGCATTTCGGCTGTTTGTTCTATCCGTTTCAGAAGTATTGGGTCTTGCCTTTATATTACCACCCAAATTATTAGAATTCTTAACAATACCGGTACCGTAACCGGAAGAATCAACATAGTACGAAGTGATCAAATATGCCAGTATGGGTCTTTTGACATTTGGAATAGCTTTTTCTGCAATGACAAGATTATTATAAGTATAGACTTTCATCCCTATATCAGCGACAGACATCCCCTGCGCCAACCTGAATTCAACAATTTGGTTCACTCCTTGCCCAAGATCAATGCAGCAGCCCCTTAGGGCATTAGGGGGCTGGCCCTTAGGATTTATTACGGATAACTCCTGGATATTCATTTTTTCGTCCCTATTAACTCCATTAATCGTGTTAGGAATTAATGCAGCATCGATCTTTTCCAGTTCAATACGAAAATCAATAGCTGAGGTCAAAGGTGTTGCAAACCGGCCAGCGATATTTGTTCCACCAGGGGAGGTTACTGTTCCATTGGAATAGTCTGCCTTTATTTCATTACCTGCCGATAATAGTTTAATTCCGCTGTTATCAGATAGAAAAACAAAAACAAGTCCGTCATCGGTTTGCCGGGCAATTACTTTGTTATTTACTTTATCTAATGCAATAACAGATGCATTTATGATCGCATTGCCTTTTTGGGCAATGGCGGTATAGTCATCCACTGTCTTTCCATCTTCCCCCACCGCCTCTCCATCTTTTATATTCACCGGAAAAAACGCTCCGCCAAGTTTTAGTTGGTAGTTTCCAACAGGCAGCGCTATCTTTTTTGGTTTGTTGCCTGTTGTATGCAACTTTTGTTTTGCTTCATTATAAATTTCCCAGTGACCTTCTGACACTATATTGAGATATCCTGCCTTCAGCCTTGTTGCCTTTCCTCTTTCTATAGGAACATTTTCAACTGTAATTGTATTCAACCTGAAGTTATACATGCCGGGGGCAAGATCGTAAGAAGGGCCATGTTTGCTAAATCCACTGCGGCTGGTAATGAACTTATCATCGGTTGCTTTTATTAGAATGCTCCATTCCACATCCGCAGGAAAAGTAGTGTTCAATCTTCCCAGCACACCTTTCATGTTTGCAGTACTGATCACCCATTTGTTAGTGTTGTTTCCAGCCGGATCCTGTGCGGTAAGAGTGCCGGCACTCATCCCGAGCAGCAGCAAAAGAGATGTAAAATGTTTCATTTGCAGACGTGTTTAAGTAGTAAAAGGAATGATGTTTATGCTTACGCAAAGTTTACAAAATCTTATACTTCCGGCAAAATACAAGTACTTGATACAAGTACTTGCAGGAGGAATGTAAAAATTGGTTAATTACAAACCCCGGCTTGATGCACCTGTAATGCGTTGTGCATCGCTTACCGTTTAATTTAGAATTAGAACAGAATTTTCTGGCAAAGGCGAGGTTGCATGACAATGTACAAAAACTAATGATGTATTAAATACATTCAGGTCTTTAAAGAATTCGGTTCAGAATATATTTTTTTGTTTTTTACCGATTCTGTAACTTGAATGTCCATAACACTCCCATTTAAAATATCTTTTTATGAAACTGCTTTTTCTGCTTTCGTTGTTTTCTTTATCGGCATCTTATATAGTTGCCCAAAGCAAAACCTACTGGTCGCCGGAGCAAACGCTCAAAATGAAAAATGTTACCGCTGTTCGTGTTTCGCCTGATGGTAAAAAAGTTGCGTACAGTGTACGGGAAGCAATTATGACCAGCGACCGCAGCGAATACATCAATCATATATTTTTGAGCACCCCCGATGGCAGCAATACGATACAGCTCACTAAAGGTGATAAGAACAACGACAATCCTAAATGGAGCCCGGATGGACAATGGATTGCCTTCACCAGCAACCGCGATGGTAAAAACAACCTGTACCTATTGCCGGTAAACGGTGGTGAGTCAGAAAAGTTAACAGATGTAAAAACCAGTATTAATAATTTTGAATGGAGCCATGATGGAAAAATGATTGCATACATTATGAACGACTCAACCTCCGGCGCAGAAGAAAAAAATAAAAAAAGTAAGAATGACTGGTACTTTATGGATGAGGACGTAAAGCAAGGACGGCTGTATGCTCTTTGGCTGAATGAAAGAGACAGTGCCGACAAACGCAGAACAAGACAAATTACAAAAGAAAACCGCCACATAAGTTCTATTGATTGGAATTCCGATAATACCTGGTTAGCGTATGCGCATGCCAAAACGCCTCGTGTAAATGATGTTGTATACAGCGATATTTCTATCGTAAACCTCACCACCGGGAAAGTAAAAGATGTTGCGGCCACCGGTGCCGGTGAATCAAGTCCACAGTTTAGCCCGGATGGCAAATACATTGCTTACATAGCTACGGAAGACCCTGTGGTGTGGGCCGGGAAACAATACATTATAGTTTACACGGTTGCTGATGGCAAAAAATGGACATTGGCAACTACGCCTTCCGAAGGCAGCGCTTTACTGGGCTGGAGCAGGGATGGAAAATATGTGTACGTAAGCGAACCCAACAAAACCTTGCAAAGCATTTACCTGTTGAGTGTGGACGGAAAAGAATTGACGGAGTGGAATAAAGGAGCAAAAGATTTACTTACCACGCCATCACTTAACCATACCGGTACTTATTTGGGTTTTGTGATGCAAAACAGTGCTACACCCGGTGAGGCATATATAAGTCCGGTTTCGGAATATAAACCAGTAAAAATTTCAACTGTTAACCGGGAGATTGCAAAAATTCCAGTGCCTAAGACAGAACTGATCCGTTGGAAAAGCAGGGATGGACTGGAAATTGAAGGACTGCTTACTTATCCTCTCAATTACGAAAAAGGTAAAAAATATCCACTCATCCTGAATATTCACGGCGGACCGGCAGGTGTTTTTGGTCAGAGCTTTATTGCCGGCAACAGCGGTTCGTATCCAATTGCTGCTTTAGCTGAAAAAGGCATGTTTGTATTGCGGCCAAATCCAAGAGGCTCTACCGGTTACAGTGCTAAGTTTCGGCTCGCAAATCAAAGGGATTGGGGCGGGGAGGATTATAACGATTTAATGGCAGGGGTAGATCATGTAATTAATACCAGGATGATTGATTCTACAAGGATGGGAGTAATGGGATGGAGTTATGGAGGTTTTATGAGTAGCTGGATTGTCGGTCATACTGATCGTTTTAAAGCCGCCAGCATTGGTGCACCGGTTGTAGACCTGGCAGCACAAAACATGACAGATGATATCAGTGGATTTCTTCCTTCTTATATGAAAAAAGAACCATGGGAAGATTGGGAGGTGTACACTGCCCATTCACCACTACGGTTTGTGCAAAACGTAAAAACACCTGTCTTATTACAACACGGCGAAGCTGATATTCGTGTACCATTCAGTCAGGGTGTAATGTTTTACAATGCATTGAAAAGGAGAGGCGTGCCGGTTCGTTTTTTGGCACTACCCAGGCAACCACACGGACCCACGGAACCCCGGATGGTTTTGAAGGTAATGCAAACAAACCTATCCTGGTTTGACCAGTATTTGAATGGCGCAACAAAGAGCTTTTGAGAATTTTCGAAGTATTGGCACTATCTCTTTATGGTGCAGCTGCTTGGCTTTGTAAAATATGGTTGATTATACTACTCTGATGCAAAAAAATTAAGTTAGGCGTTCAAACCCCTGGCGGTTCAAAGGACCCCTGGACGTGCGTTGCGCACGTATATACAAGCGATGTACCTGTAGAAGAACAATCTATTTTCTATGGAGTAATCTTGCTTACTGATTGAAATTTTCTCTAACCTGGATTAGCTAATTTTTTTTGCAAAGGCCTGCACCATTCTTTTCACTAATAAATTATTGCCCACTAATTGATGAAAAAGATTATTGTACTTTTCTCCTTCCGTATCTTTCTTTAGTATCCACCTTCGGGCTTTTCTTATTTTTACATTATGCGTCAGCTTGCTGCTATACTTTTTGCCGATATGGTTGGGTATACAGCTCTGATGCAGGAAAATGAACAATTAGGACAGGAGAAGCGAAGACGGTTCAAAGAAATTCTGGATGAAAATGTTAACAAATTCGAGGGCAAAATTTTACAATATTAATAATGACTAAAGCAACAATTCTTTTTAAGAAGATAATGATGATTGCTGCAACTATTGTTTCGGCAAGTACTTTATACAGCCAGCCTTCATCACAGACTTCCTCTTATGAACCGGCATATTTTGCAGATCCAGAAAGACTGCAGAAGATAAAACAAGCCTTTGCGGTGATAGATAAAATTTATAAAGAACATGCGCTTAAAAATAATATCCCTGGTTTTGCGTATGGCATTGTGGTGGATGGCCAGTTAGTGCATTCCGGAGCCTTTGGTTTTACAGAACTTACAAAACAAATTCCTGCTACAACATCCTCACTGTTTCGCATTGCTTCCATGACAAAAAGCTTCACCACATTGGCCATTTTAAAATTGCGTGATGAAGGCAGGTTAAAACTGGATGATCCTGCGTATCTGTATATTCCACAACTAAAAAAACAAAAATTGCTATCGGCTGATGCACCTCCCATAACCATCCGCCACCTGATGACGCATACTGCAGGTTTTCCGGAAGACAATCCATGGGGTGACAGGCAATTATCAGACACAGACAAAGAACTGATACAAATGTTAGAAGGCGGTGTTAGCTTTTCTAATACACCGGGTATTTCATATGAGTACAGTAACCTTGGCATTACACTGCTTGGCCAGATAATAAAAAAAGTTACAGGGAAGTCTTATCAGCAATACATTAATGAAAATATTTTTTTGCCCCTTGGTATGAAAAATACAGTTTGGGATTACAGGAAAGTGCCTGATGAGAAACTTGCACATGGCTACCGGTGGCAAGATAACCAATGGAAGGAAGAAGAACTGCTGCCGGATGGTGCATACGGTGCTATGGGAGGATTGTTTTCTACTATTGAAGATTTCAGCAAGTATATTGCTTTTCATCTTTCTGCATGGCCGCCAGGAAACGGTAAAGAAAATGGGCCTGTAAAGAGAAGCTCATTACGGGAAATGCACATGCCCGGCATCATTAGTGGCTTAAATGCAAATTTTAAATATCCGGGAGGACGACCGTGCGCCATTGCTACGGGTTACAGTTATGGTTTGGGTTGGGCAAGGGATTGCCAGGCTAGAATCTGGGTTGGCCATAGTGGCGGATTACCAGGCTTTGGCAGCCAGTGGCGCATATTTCCTGATTATGGAATTGGAGTAGTATCCTATGCAAATCTTACTTATGCAGCACCTACTACTCCCAACTTGCAGGTGCTGGATACACTTATTGCAATTGCAGTTTTAAAACCAAGGCAACTGCCTCCGTCCACCATTTTGGTGCAAAGAAAAAATGAATTGGTTAAAATATTTACTAATGTAAATAACCTCACTCAAAGCAAAATTTTTGCAGAGAATTTCTTTATGGATCTGTCTGCAGAAAGATGGAAGAAAAAGATCAGTGAAGTCATTTCAAAAACGGGTACTATTGTAAAAATTGGAGAAATCAGCCCCGAAAATAATTTAAGGGGTACTTTTTTTATTGAAGGTGAAAAACAGATTCTGGAAATATTTTTTACACTAACGCCTGAAAAGAATCCATTGATACAACAATTGGATATATGGGAAAAACCCAGGTAGGGATACCACACAAACCCTTCGTAACTTAATTACCTATGTACTACTGAACCTATTTGTAAACAATCCTGCTATTTTTTCACCGCCTTGAAATTTCCATTGGGCTGAATGAAGGTTAACTCTGTAACCATATTTTTTTCATTCACCGAGAATTGAACAAAATAACCGCTGAGAACTTTCAAAGCAAATTTGTCTTTATCAGTAGGCACCAGTTCATATTCTGGTTGGCCGGGAACAAAAGCAAATAAAGTATTATCATTCTTTATATAAACTTTTACCGTCATCCCGGCTAAATCATACTCACCAACATATTTTTTCAGCTCATTACTTTTTACTTCAATAATAGCTGGTTGTTTTTTAAAAACTATTGGTTGTAATCCGGCCTGTATATCAATGTTAAGCTGGTCAATATCTCCTGCCCTGTTCATGAGAAACTGAATTCTGGTTGGTCCTGAGTTTGCAGTATCAATGGGTTCATCCGGTTTTTTTTCAAAGTAATCAAATACATCATAGTTGTCATGCATCAGCCAAAGTACCTTATCAGAAAATCTTGCAAACAGCGAGTCGTTCTCAACAAAAACCCTGATGTTGCCATAGCCTGGTTGATAGTATGTCCCCTCATAATCTTTAAGTGGGTGAGTGGGTTTTGTATTTTTTCTGTTTTTTGCTGTAGCAGATCGGTTACTTTCCCTTTGCTGAGCTCTTGCTTTTTCCACAGCTTTTTTCTGGTCTGCATTCCAGTTGTAGGGAGTAAGCCTAAGCAACCTGTCAACTATAATATTCCGAACAATACCTGGTACAGCAGATCCATTTTGGTTAGTTAGCACTACAATACCAATACTGTCTGTTGGAAAGAAAGAAGCCGACGCAGAAAATCCGTCTATGTTGCCTCCATGCTCTACCCGGTAATGTCCACGGTAGGAAGACATGCTCCATCCGAAGCCATAGGTAGAAAAAAAGATATCCGGCTTTTCCTTTGTTGGCAACCCGCCACCGGTTATTGCCTGTGGCGTAATTGCTTCTGTAACATGTTGAAAAGGTATGATTTCTTTACCCTTAAATTTTCCCCCGTATATCCATGTAATAAGCCAGTTAGCCATTTCTAAAACACTGCTGTTAATACTTCCTGCAGGACCCATTGCATCTATGTTATAATAATTCATTTTTTTTATAATGCTGTCTTTTTGCACACTGTAGCCAACTGCAGCATCTTCCTGCTTCTCCAAATCTTTTATACTAAAGTTGGTACGGCTCATGTTCAGCGGTGTAAGAATTTTATCTTTTATATTTTGTTCCCACGATTTGTTTGTTAGCTTTTCTGCAATCCACCCCTGTGCTGTAAACATAAAATTGTTGTACTGCCATCTTTCCCGTACACCTGCGGTTGGCTCCTGATAACGGATGCGTTGTATCATACTATCCCGGGAAGTTGTATTAAAAAAATACCATGATAGATCATGCCTTGGTAATCCTGTTTGGTGGCTCATCATGTGCCGGAGTGTAATGGAATTATTCATTGCATCGTTATAAAAACCAAGGTTGGAAGAATAGGTATGTGCCGGTTTGTCAATATCCACTTTCCCCTCGGCGCTCAACATTCCTATCAGCGAAGCAGTAAAGGCTTTTGTTACTGAACCAATAGGGAAGAGTGTATTAATGGTAACCGGCAATTTCTTTTCCATATTCCGGTAACCAAAACCTTTAGAATAAATAATCTTATCTTTTTGAACAACTGTTACAGCAAACCCTGGTGCGTACCAGTCTTTTAATATTTGTTGAAGCTGGGCATCCAATCCATCTAATCGCTTATCGCTAGCAGGTGCTTTTGTATTTTGTGCAAATGCCATTAATGTAGTAATGCAGCATACACTAACCAGAAATTTTTTCATACACGATACAATTTTTTGAACATTTGGCATTAAAGTTAAAGACCTATGAGTAAGAAGTATCATCATTATTATTTAACTACTATTTTTTAATTCAGTATTTCCCGCCCCATTAATTTTTTTAAAATGATGTTGCTGTAAGAAGTAGAAGATAATTCCAATAGCCAAACAGATGCCTGTATCCCTGAGCTCAGTGAGTTTGGATGCGGATAATAACCACAGAGATATTAGGATAGCCGCTAATGCCAATACTTTTCCACCACGTAATTTAAAATAACCGGAGTTACTCTTGTTTTTTTGACGCAGCTTTATCAGCGATGCACATACAAATAAATAAAGCAGCACACGAATAATAGCTGCAATGGTGAGTGCAGTTAAAAAAGTCCATGTAATAGAAATAATTGCCGCTAAAGCAGCAACCAGCAACAATGACCATGTAGGTGTTAGGTATTTAGGATGAACAAAAGAAAAAAATTGCGGAAACTGCCGTTCGTTGCTAAAAGCAAATGGCAGCCGGGAACCGCTCAGCATAATAACATTCAATGTGCCGAATATAGAAACTAAAGCACCTGCAGCCATTAAATTCCCACCAAATGGACCCATAAAACCCGTTGCTGCTTCTGCCAAAGGTTTAGAAGAAGATGCAAGAGAAGGCAAAGTGCCAATGCAAACAACCTGTATTAAACAATAAAAAATAACGACAACAAGGATTGCAGTAATTAGTGCAAAAGGAAGGTTTTTAGATGGATTGTGTACTTCACCGCTATTTACCAGTACGGATTCAAAGCCACCGAATGCAAAAATTAATAAAAGAACTGAGGTAGAAAAAGAAGATATAGCTATTTCATTTGTAACCGCGAACGCCTCCGGCTGCAGGAAAAATAAACCTGCTATAATAAATATACTTAGAGGAAGCAGTTTTGCAATGGTGAAAAAATTACTTACCCGGGTGGCATTTTTTATACCTATATGATTGATATAGGTTAGCACCGTTGTAACGATAAGAATTACAATTATTCTAACAGCAGTAGTATTTAGCGCTTCTGAAAAGAACGATGTATAAGTTACCAGAAGATTTATTAATGTGGCATAATTAAAAATGCGGCTCAACAGTAATAGCCATCCCATTATAAATCCCGGGAATGGGCCAAAAGCAGAATGAATATATAAGTAAGGTCCGCCTGTTTCTTTAAACCTTGAACTGACTTCTGCAAAACATAAAATATAAATTAATACTACTGCTGCACAAACTCCAAAAGCAGCCAGACTGTAAACACCGGAGAGCTGGAATATTTTAGAAGGCAAACCAAAAATTCCTGCCCCGATAATGCTGTTAATGATCAGCAATACCAGGTCCCATTTTTGAATTCCCCGTGCTAACATAAGTGGCTATTTAACAGTTTTTTAAAGTTGATGTATTTGATAAAAGCGACTTCATAAATTCCTGTAAGATTTTACCAGTCTTTACCAATGTGGGTTGAAGACTTCGGGTCATGCGAACAACACGGATGGCAAAAATGGTAAAAGTTCAGAGAAACATTAAAAGAATAATTTTAATGACTATAGCTGCCATTGATATACGGGTACAGGATAAGAGAAGTATTGAAGAAGTAGTCATATTAAATTCTATTATGTAACTTCATAGTCTGCTATCCTATTGTGAACTTCCTGGTTACCACTTTTTCCGACCTGCTGAAACATATTTTAAACTTTTAAAACTATTATTATGGCAGAAACATTGATGGAAAGAGATACTGTTTCCAAAACACAAGCTAATATCGAAGCCTATTTCAAAAATCATGATCTTCAATATGTTGCTGAAGACTCTGTTTTTGTAAACCTTGCCACCGGCGAAGAAACAAAGGGACGTGAAGCTGTCGGTAACCTGCTTCATTACATGTATCATGTGGCATTCGATGCGAAAGCAGAAATAAAAAATATGATCGTTACTGAAAAAAAAGCTTTTATCGAAGCTGATTTTAAGGGTAGGCA
>JBHENB010000073.1:0-10238 GCA_046262255.1 Chitinophagaceae bacterium | reverse complement strand
TATTTGAATAATGTTCAATAAAAGTTTTGAGGAGCGATCGGTAGTGATCGCTTTTGTTTTTTATATGTAGTATTTTTAATTGCACATGCTGAAAAACAAGAAAATACTTTTAGGCATCACTGGCAGTATTGCTGCATATAAAGCACCTTTGATTGTACGGCAATTGGTTAAATCAGGAGCTGAGGTGAAAATAATAATGACCCCCTCATCCGCTGACTTTGTATCAAAACTTACTTTATCTACCCTCTCTAAGTCTCCGGTTTTAATAGATCTTTTTGATGAACAGACGTGGGCTAATCATGTATTGTTAGGCAGGTGGGCAGACATTATGGTGATAGCTCCTTTGAGTTGCAATACATTAAGCAAAATGGCTTCAGGTGAATGCGATAATTTATTATTGGCTACCTATTTATCAGCAACATGTCCTGTAGTAATAGTTCCTGCTATGGATGAAGACATGTGGATACACCCTGCTACAAAAAATAATATTGAAAAAGTAATCTCATATGGATGTAGTGTAATTCCTGTAGAGCATGGGGAACTGGCCAGTGGTTTAACCGGTGAAGGCAGAATGGCGGAACCGGAAACTATTATCAATCATATCCAGCATTATTTTACTACTTCAGAGCAATTAAAAAATAAAAAGGTTTTAGTTACTGCCGGACCTACTTACGAAGCAATTGACCCGGTACGGTTTATCGGAAATCACTCATCAGGTAAAATGGGCTATGCTGTTGCCGATGAGCTTGCAAGTCGCGGAGCGGAAGTTACACTTGTCTCCGGGCCTGTATCCGTTAAGCAGAACAGCAATGGAATCAATGTGATTAATACAACATCCGCTCAGCAGATGTATGAAGCATGCATGAAAGTAAATTATGATGTTGCTGTAATGGCTGCGGCTGTAGCAGATTATACACCGGTACAGGTAAGTGCTGAGAAGATAAAGAAAGGCAATAGTGAATTAAAATTGGAGCTAAAAAAGACAAACGACATTTTATTTGACCTGGGTAAGAGAAAAAAAGAACACCAGATTTTAGTAGGCTTTGCTCTGGAAACTGAAAATGAAAAAGACAATGCACTAAGCAAGCTACACCACAAAAATGCAGATATGATTGTACTTAATTCAATAAAAGATAGTGGGGCTGGTTTTAGAACAGATACAAATAAGGTTACTATTTTTTACAAAAACGGAACAGAAAAACAATTTACCACCAAGCCAAAGGAGATGGTAGCAAAAGATATTGTTGATTCTATAATTGAATTACTATAATGAGCAAAAGATATTTTTATTTATTTATCATATTACTGACTGCACAAAGTTTACATGCTCAGGAGTTGCAGGTGAATTTAACGGTAATGACTAGTCGTGTGAGTACCCAGGTAGATAAGAAAGTTTTTCAGACACTTCAAACGTCTTTGTCTTCTTTTTTAAATAATAGAAAATGGACTAACCAAACTTACCAGGCACATGAAAGAATAAAATGTAATTTTTTGTTGAATATCGATCAGGAGTTAGGACAAAACGTTTATAAAGCTTCATTAACCGTACAGGCTGCCCGACCCGTTTATAATACAGCTTATGAGTCACCACTGCTGAATTTTCAGGAAAATGATGTTGTTTTTCGGTATATTGAATTTCAGCCGATAGAATTTAATGAAAACCGTGTGCAGGGGACTGATCCGTTAGCTGCTAATTTAACTGCCGTTTTAGCTTATTATGTCAATATTATTTTGGGGCTTGATAATGCTTCATTTTCACCACGGGGTGGAGATGTTTTTTTTCAGAAAGCACAGAACATTGTGAACAATGCACCTGAAAGCCGTGACATCGTAGGATGGAAAACTTTCGATGGTATCCGAAACCGGTTCCGGCTGGCAGAAAACCTTACAGATAGTCGGTTTACCTTGATCCATGATGCAATCTATTCCTATTACCGGACGGGGCTGGATATTTTTTATGAAAATGAAGATGAAGGAAGAAATGGCATTCTTAATTCATTAAATTATTTAAATACGCTGAATCGTGAAAATCCTAATTCCATGATTTTGCAGGTTTTTTTCCAGGGTAAAAGTTCAGAAATAGCAAAAATTTTCAGCAAAGCCGGTTCAGAAATAAAAACCCGTGCCCGCGACTTACTTATAAAATTAGATATTACAAATGCTGCTGCGTACAACCAATTACGATGAGAAAACATTTTTTTTTGTTATGTTTTGTTCTCTCCTTCGCCTCATGCAGTAATAAAAAAGAAGTACCTCGAAATGTAGTTCCTGTGGATCAATTTCATAAGGTATTGTGGGATGTAATGCAGGCTGATGAGTTAGTCAATTACCAATATACCTCCGATTCTTCTCTCAATAATTATGTAAGAAGCGTGGAGTTATATAAGCAAATCCTGCAGTTGCATAATGTAAGTGTTGCCGATTTTAAGCGTAGTATCGGGTATTATCAAAAGCGGCCCGATCTTTTAAAAATTATATTTGATTCACTTCAGAAGAAAGCAGACACCCTAAACTCTTCACCGGCATGGGTTCCTTATACCAAATAATTCCTGCAACAGTTGCTTTTGTTCCTATTTTTGATTAACTCAGTTTAGTATGAAAAAAGTATTTGAAAATGCATTAGAAGCATTGTCAGATGTGAATGATGGAGCCACTATAATGCTTGGAGGTTTTGGTTTATGTGGTATCCCGGAAAACAGCATTTCAGCTTTAGCGGAAAAAAAGATAAAAAACCTGACCTGCATCTCAAATAACGCAGGTGTAGATGATTTTGGGTTAGGAATATTATTGAAAGCCGGGCAGATAAAAAAGATGATGAGTTCTTACGTTGGTGAAAACGCAGAGTTTGAGCGGCAATTATTGGGTGGAGAACTGGAAGTAGATTTGATACCACAAGGCACGTTAGCAACACGCATACAAATGGCTGGTATGGGAATTCCTGCTTTTTTCACACCGGCTGGTTACGGAACTGAAATCGCCGAAGGTAAAGAAGTACGGGAATTCGATGGGAAAAAATATTTAATGGAAGCTGCATTGCATGCCGACTTTGCCATTGTTAAAGCATGGAAGGGAGATAAATATGGTAGTCTTATTTTCAGAAAAACAACACGAAATTTTTCCACTTCTATGGCAAAGGCAGGAAATATAACTATTGCTGAAGTAGAACATTTAGTGGAGCCTGGCGAATTAGATACTGACCAAATTCATGTAGCTGGTATTTATGTGCATCGCATTTTCGAAGGCAAGAATTACGAAAAAAGAATTGAGCGCCGAACCGTCCGCCTGGTAATGAATAATTAATCTGAACTTTAGTTATGCCGTTGGATAAATATGGAATTGCAAAAAGAATTTCTCAGGAATTGCAGGATGGTATGTACGTTAATCTTGGCATTGGCATACCAACATTAGTTGCAAATTACATTCCGATGAATATGTTTGTGACGCTGCAAAGTGAAAATGGCATGTTGGGTATGGGGCCTTATCCAACTGAAGAGGAAATAGATGCAGATCTTATTAACGCCGGAAAAGAAACGGTTACTGTTCTTCCGGGTGGTGCTTTTTTTGACAGCGCTGAAAGTTTCGGAATGATACGGGCAGGAAAAGTTGATCTGACAGTGTTAGGAGCAATGGAAGTAAGTGAAACAGGGGATATTGCAAATTGGAAAATTCCCGGGAAAATGGTGAAAGGAATGGGAGGCGCAATGGACCTTGTAGCAAGTGCACGCAATATTATTGTAGCTATGATGCATACCAATCCAAAAGGCGAATCGAAACTGTTGCCGCAATGCACTCTGCCATTAACAGGTGTAAAATGTGTAAAGAAAATTGTAACAGATTTGGCGGTACTGGATGTTACCGATGATGGTTTTAAATTACTTGAAAGGGCACCTGGTGTTTCTATTGATGAAATAAAAGCAAAGACAGCAGGTAAGTTGATAATTGATAGTGATGTACCCGAGATGCGTATTTGATTATGTCAGCTTTGTAGTTCGTATCAGCGCCCCTTCAAGTTATCCTGAGCCTGCCTGTCGGCAGACAGGCTTGTGGAAGGGCACTCTTCAACTTCTGTAATCCTATTCACCTTTAATGAAATGTGTTTGCTATAATGGAAAATTGGTTAATGAGGATGAGCCCGTTTTTACTGCACAAAATCGATGCTTCCGATATGGTGACGGGCTTTTTGAAACAATAAAAGTTGTTGAAAATAAAATTCAATTAGCAGATTATCATTTTGACAGGTTGTTTACAGGCTTACGCATGCTGGAAATACAAGCGAATGAAAATTTTACGCAAAAATTAATAGCAGAGAAAATTATTCAGTTGTGTGGCGTGAATAACTGCTCAAACCTGGCAAGAGTAAGGTTAGCAGTTTTTAGAAATGACGTTGATACATCAGGGTATATAATTGAAGCTATGCCTCTTGCAGATGATATGAACCATTTGAATGAAAAAGGATTTACAATTGAAATACACCCTCACATTCGTAAAAACTGCGACGCATTTGCCAACTTAAAAACTGCCAATTATTTGCCGTACGTAATGGCAGATTTATATGCCAGGGTAAATGGACTGGACGAATGTTTGGTGCTGAACTCTAATAATAAGATCTGCGATGCAGCAAAAGCCAGTGTGTTTGCCATTTCTAAGAATAAAATTTATACCCCGGCCTTACACCAGGGATGTGTTAACGGAGTAATGCGCCGCTTTGTAATAAATGTTTTAAAGCAAATGGGTTACGCTGTGTACCAGACAGAAGTGAATGAAGAAATACTTTTTAATGCTGACGAAGTGTTTTTAACAAATGCTACTTATACTATTCGCTGGGTGAAGCAATTCAGGAATATAGTTTACACAAATAAGAGTACGAAGGAAATTCATTATAGAGTACTACAAGAACTTTCAAAGGGGATTAATTAAACCTGGGATTTACAAAATTGTTCAACTTTGATCCGAAACGATAGTTTAAACCAAACCTTACAAAATAGTTATACCCTGAAGCTAATTGCCTTCTGCGGGTAAGTACTTCTTCTTCAGTAGCACCTTCTTTAGGCAGTGAGAGCTGATTTCTAACCAACTCGCCAGATGCATGAATATTGAATGATAATCCTCCGGTTATTCTTACGTCCACTTCTCCATTAAATTCAAGATTAAAAAATTTCCAGTTATGCAGGTAATTGCTGTATTCAATTCCTAAAGAAGATGTCCCCCATTTTTGGTTAAAGGACATTTTTGCTTCTGCACCTTGGGCAAAAAGTATTTCCCTTATTTTATCGTATAACGTTGTATCAAAATAAACATTCCTGCTCACTTCTAAGTAATGCCGTAAAGCAAAAAACTTGTTATTTACCATTTTATATGGAAATATACTATACTCAACAGCTGATTTTAAACCAATTTTTTGTTTAAGATTTTCAAATGTGCTTCGTTCCAGTTCTATTGCATAGCCTGCAGACCAGTGATCGCTAATACTTTTAATAAGAGAATGTTCCGCCTCATATCTGTTATTTCGTACAACAATTTTCCTTAATCCTGTGGAATCCTCAAATTCATACCCCGACTTGTTTTTGCTAATATCTGCTTCAAATGCAAGTTTAATTTCTTCCGTTGTATGGTTAGCTGATATACGACCGCTGTAATTATTACTTTTATACACTTCATCTGCGTTTAAAAAACCATTAACACCTAATCTGAACACCCAGTAATTCCACGGATCTTTAGTTAAAGAATTTACTTCCTTATTATCATCAGCCTTTATGTTCCTTTTTCTTAAATCAATCGTAACATCTTTTGCAGCTGCTGTTTTTGCTATGTAAGGAAAAAGCCCAAGTTTCAAATATTTTATTAAAATGTCTCGTTCCTCAAAATTAGTCACATTGGCATCTGTGTTGAATCGAATGGTATCGGACATATTTTTAAAACGATTCTGGCCAAAAAAAATAAGTTGGTACTGACCGCCTCCGCCTCCGGTGCTTTGTTCTGTAATAAGAATATGCACATCTGCAGCCTTGTTGTCTAAAAGAAAATCCACAAGAGTGATCTCACTCCGAAAGAAATTGTGATCACAACCCACATTACTGCAATCCACGAAAATTTTTAATCTTTCCAAGTTCAGGGATGACTCCTGGGCTACTATCTTACCTGGATTAATCGGCAGGCACACAATTAAAACATAGAATAATTTCCTCACAGAATTAATGTGGTCTAGGTATTTGATTTTAAACAGTTAGTTAAATTTCTTATTTATCGAAACAATTGATCAGCCTCAGATTTCGGAGTGCCTTTTTTTGATAGGTAGACATCATAAAAGTAGGCAATGGCTTTCTTTCCTTCTTCTCCAAGCTCAACTGAAAAATCATTTACATACAATTCAATGTGTTTGCGCATTACTTCTTCATTCATTTCCTGTGCATTGGAAATGGTATATGTTGGGAGTAGCGGGTAATTGGTAAATGCATATTCTATGCTCTTGCGGAGCAAGTATTCTACTTTTTTTAAAACATCCGCCGGGAGTTTTCGTTTTCCGGCAATGCAGCCAAGAGGAATAGGTAAATTGTGTTTTTGCTCCCATAATTCTCCCAGGTCACAAATTTTTATTAAGCCTTTTTCTCTGTATGTAAAACGATTTTCATGTATAATCACTCCTAACTCTACTTTTTTACCTAGTACAGCGTCTTCAATATCGGAAAATAGCATCGGTACCGTGTTTTTTACTTCGGGAAATGCAAAGTGCAATAAAAAGTTAGCAGTAGTATTTTTACCCGGAATAGCAATACTGCAATGCGCCACATCAGGCACTGCCACCATGCTTTTCGAAACAAGTATAGGCCCTACACCTTTACCAAGTGCAGCCCCTGAAGAGAAAATTACATATTTATCTGAATTATCAAAAAGCGCCGGAAAGCTTAGTTTGGTGAGGTCTAATTTTTCTTCTATAGCCCACTTATTTAATGTTTCCACATCTTCCAGCACTACATCAAATTCAAAGCCTTCAGTGTCAATTTTATTATTAACCAGTGCATCAAAAATAAATGTATCATTGGGACAGGGTGAAAACCCCAAACTCAATTTCATAGCTTCAATAGGTTTAGTAACAGTTGCTGCAGTTCATTATTCAGATTTGCTATTGCTTCCTTCATGACCCATTTTGTTTTATCTCTTTCGCCAATGTAGTTAGAAACGGAACGAATTTGCAAAAAAGGCATGTTTTCCATTAAACCAACATAATGCAGTGCAGCTCCTTCCATTGTTTCCACACCTGCTTTAAGTACCTGGTTGTAATAAACAATTTGGTCTCTATCTATTGTAATTTGATTTACTGTTACACCATCAACAATTCTTAATTTTTTTTCACTGAACAGGTCTATATTTCTATTCGCAAGTTTTCCGTTGCTCCAGGGATGTTTGTTATTGTTCTCTAAGTCCAAATTAAAAATGGATCTAAAGCTCTCTTTTTCCAGTACTCCATTGTCACCGATATTCTCATTTTTAATAATCACCGGTTCACCCAGTTTTATAGTCTCATCCAGGGCTCCCGCAATGCCAGCTTGCAAAACAAACACCGGTCGTTGATCAATAATATTTTTAGTTAAATTATAAGTGGCTGCAGTTAATCCAACACCTGTTACCACTATATTTATTTGTTTCATTAATCCGCTCTGGCGTATAAAATCCACTGTAGGTGCTATTTCTAATTCTGTTGCAGCGCAAAGCAAAACAGCCATAAGGCAAAAATAATCGCAGATTAACAGATTAACCGGGTGATTTCACGATTGACGAAAGATTTGCTGTTTAAGATCTGCATATCTTAATCAATCCCTCAATCAGTGATTACCTTTGCAGAAATTTTGTTAAGAAGAATGGTATATCTCACCCGTGTAGAACATTTTAATGCAGCGCATAAATTATACAACCCTGCATGGAGTAGGGAAAAAAATGACGAAGTTTTTGGTAAGTGTGCAAATGACAACTGGCACGGGCACAATTACGAACTTTATGTTACAGTAAAGGGTAGGGCTGATGAAAATACAGGATTTGTTTTTGATGCAAAAAAGCTGAGTTCATTAATTAAAGAGCATGTACTTGAGAAGGTAGATCATCAAAATCTTAATATGGATGTTGATTTTTTAAAAGGTCAAATATGCTCAACAGAAAATCTGGCAGTAGGTATTTGGGATCAGTTAAAAGCCCGTTTGCCTGAGGGTGTGCAATTACATTGTATAAAGTTGTTTGAAACGCCACGTATTTATGTGGAATACTATGGCGTGTAAAAATTTTATTATGGCAGAGAAAGTTTCAGTATTTCGCCGGGAACATTTTAATGCCGCACATCGTTTGTATAACAGTGGGTGGACGGATGCGGATAATTTAAATACGTTTGGCAAATGCAGTTTTCCAAACTATCACGGGCATAATTATGAATTGGAGATAAGGGTCACAGGTGAGGTTGATGAAAGAACTGGGTTTGTAATGGATATGAAAAAATTATCTGATTTAGTGCACGGTAAGGTCATTCAGAAGTTTGATCATAAAAATTTAAATCTGGATACGGATGAATTTAAACAGTTAAATCCAACGGCCGAAAACATTGCAATAGTTATTTATAATTTATTGCGACCGCACATAGACGGAGCTCATGACTTGCACATTCGCTTGTACGAGACTCCACGTAACTATGTAGAATATCCTGTTGAATAAATCAATGATTAATCAAATAATAATAGGCGAAAGAAATTCTTATTAAAAATATGTTCAACAGCAAATAAGGCGATGAACTGAGCGTAGCAAGCAAAGCTACATGGTTGCACCGGAGCTGGCAAACCATAAAAACACCTAACATACTACATCTTAAATCTAAAATCGTAAATCTGATATGTGATGGCTTATCAAAGAAAAGAAAGTTTTGACCGCGAAACAACTGAGCAATTGATGGAGAAGTACACTGGTATTATACAGTTGCTGGGCGAAGATGCGCAACGGGAAGGATTACAAAAAACTCCTGAACGCATGGCTAAGGCCATGCAATACATGACCCATGGGTATCAGCAGGATGCAACTCAAATCTTAAATGCTGCAAGGTTTCGGGAAGATGTCAGCGAAATGGTTATAGTAAAGGATATTGAGCTTTATTCTATGTGTGAGCATCATTTAATACCGTTCTTTGGTAAAGCACATATTGCATATATTCCAAACGGGTATATAACGGGATTGAGCAAGCTGGCAAGAGTTGTAGATGTGTTTGCGAGAAGATTACAGGTGCAGGAAAGATTAACTACGCAAATATTAGCTGCTATAAAGGAAAGTTTAAATCCTATGGGTGTGGCGGTTGTTATAGAAGCCAAACATCTTTGCATGATGATGCGTGGTGTACAAAAACAAAACTCTGTTACAACAACATCTGCCTTTGATGGTGAATTTTTGAGTAACCATATTACACGAAACGAGTTTTTGAATTTAATAGCTGCTAAATTATCTTAATTCAAAGGGAGAACAATTGCTGCAAATCCATTTCCAACATACATTGTTGCGTTAGTTGAAATTGCAGTGTGTCAAGCTGTTGATACTGATTGTTTTTTAAATAAAAAACTTCAATTTGTTTTTTGTCAACATCAGCAATTATATAATATTTTACACCATAAGCCTGGTACAAATGAAACTTTGTATTTCTGTCTTTTAGGATAGAAGGAGGAGAAAGAATTTCTAAAATTAAAACAGGTGGTCTGGAAACATGCAGCCCTTCTATCGGCTCACAAACAATCATTACATCTGGTCGTACTACCGTATCATCATTAACAATCCAATCAGATTCATATAACACCAGGCAATTGCAATTACCATTTTTTTGCAAGGTATTTTTCAAATATTGAATAAATGTAGCACCAAAGTCCTGGTGACGCCAATTTGGAGCAGGACTCATTGCATAAGGAATGCCGCGAATAAGTTCCCAATCACCTTCCCATTTTTCGTACTCTTTATAAGTATAATGCGGAATATCATTTAAGGTTAGATCAAAACCCATAAACAAATTTAAATATTTCTTAGTAAGCTTATTTTTGAAGTTAAACGTTTAGTGGATGAAGCATGCATTTGTTTTTCCGGGGCAAGGGGCGCAATACCCGGGAATGGGAAAGAATTATTACGACAATAATGCATTTGCAAAAAAGTTATTTGAACAGGCCAATGAAATTCTTGGATATAGAATTTCAGATATAATGTTTACAGGCACTGAGGAAGACCTAAAG
>JBHENB010000072.1:0-10540 GCA_046262255.1 Chitinophagaceae bacterium | reverse complement strand
CTTCAGGGCCAAGTAAGAAACCAATGATAATAGGAGCGATGATCGCAATAGCACCGGGCAACATCATTTTTTTTATAGAAGCATCAGTAGATATAGCTACACATTTATCATATTCCGGTTTTCCGGTACCTTCCATAATTCCGGGTATCGTCCGGAATTGCCTGCGCACTTCCTCTACCATTGCCATAGCTGCCTGGCCTACAGCACGAATCGCAAGAGAAGAAAAAATAAATGGAATCATACCCCCAACAAATAAACTGGCTAACACATCTGCTTTATAAATGTCAATACCTTCAATACCTGCAACACCAACAAATGCAGCAAAAAGAGCGAGTGCAGTTAACGCTGCAGACGCAATAGCAAAACCTTTACCGGTAGCGGCTGTTGTGTTACCGACTGCATCCAGAGTATCTGTTTTTTCACGAACTTCTTTTGGCAGCTCACTCATTTCAGCAATGCCACCAGCATTATCTGCAATAGGCCCAAATGCATCTATTGCTAATTGCATGGCGGTTGTAGCCATCATTCCCGCCGCAGCAATAGCCACTCCATATAAGCCCGCAAGTTCATAGGAACCCCAAATACCACCAGCCAAAACCAAAATTGGTAAAAAGGTTGATTCCATACCTATTGCCAAGCCACCAATTACATTTGTTGCATGACCAGTACCCGATTGACGCACTATACTATTGACGGGACGTTTGCCTATTGCTGTATAAAATTCCGTAATGATGCTCATTAGTGTACCCACAACTAATCCTAAAATAATTGCTCCAAACACACCGTTTTTTGTAAACTCAATGCCTCTTAAAGACATCGTGTCCGGCAGTAGCCAATTCACTAAAAAATAAGATGCAATTGCAGTAAGTATAATTGAACCCCAGTTACCCATATTCAGTGCTCTTTGCACTGGAGCAGTACTAACACCTGCTTTATCGGAAATGCGAACGAAGAATGTTCCTATAATAGAGAATAAAATTCCAACACCTGCAATTATCATTGGAAGCAGGATGGGAGAGAAGCCTGCAAAATTATCATCGGCCCTGGTTTCCTGGCCTAATACAATTGTTGCCAGAACTGTTGCCACATAAGATCCAAAAAGATCGGCACCCATGCCGGCAACATCGCCAACGTTATCACCAACGTTATCTGCTATTGTTGCAGGGTTACGTGGATCATCTTCGGGAATGCCAGCCTCAACTTTCCCAACAAGGTCAGCACCAACATCTGCAGCTTTGGTATAAATACCACCACCAACACGGGCAAAAAGAGCAATGCTTTCGGCTCCTAACGAAAATCCTGTCAGCACTTCAACTGCCCGAAGCATATCTGTAGAATTAACATCGGCATCTGCAGCAAAATATTGATGCAATGCAATGAATAAACCTCCCAGGCCCAACACAGCCAGGCCTGCAACGCCCATACCCATAACTGCGCCGCCGGTAAAGGAAACATTTAAAGCTTTTGATAAAGATGTACGTGCCGCATGTGCTGTTCTAACATTTGCTTTTGTAGCTGCACGCATTCCAATATAACCCGCTAAAGCACTAAAAAAAGCACCTACGATAAAAGCAACTGCAATCAACCAATGAGAGTGCTCGCTTCTGCTTGCCATAAAACCCAGCAATAAAGCAACAACTATTACAAAGTAGGTAAGTATTTTCCACTCGGCACGCAGGAATGCCATCGCACCTTCAGCAATATAATTACTGATCTCTTTCATGCGATCTGTGCCTGCATCCTGTTTGCTTACCCACAAGAATTTGTATAATGTATACAGTAAGCCGATCAAACCCATTGCCGGGACTAAATACACATAAGAATCCATAACTGTGCTTTGTTAAACGTTACGAGCTGTATGCCCAAAATCTTTTCAGGCGGGCAAAGATAGGGGATGAGGGGGATTTAAGTTTTCAGAGTTCTGTTAGGGTGATGATTTAGAAAGATATATCTGGGTTTTTATCACAATGATTATGATTTAAAGGAATTGACTGTTTATCTATCTCTACAGAGAGCTTTAATAAAGACACGACAATGCTGTTGATAAAAAAATTCTATTGCGGCAGAAATGACTACCGGAGATATTTAATTTATTATTAAAGGTGAACAATGAATGGACAGTTGTTCATCACATCTTATCTGGGTATCCTAATCAACAGGCAATGCTTTTATAATCTCAGCTAAGAAAACATTTTCATTCAGCTTGTTCCCTTGCTGCAACGCCAGGCGTACAACTACTAATTTCTTAGAAGGGATTATCCAAATATTTTGTCCTTCAAAACCGTCTGCATAAAAACAATCTGCCGGAACATCCCGGTATTTTCTATTAGTCACATTTTCCGGTTCACCTTTATTCAACCAGAATTGTGCTCCGTACTGGCCAAGTGCTGCACCTTTTGCCGGAGTTGCAGTATAACTTACCCAGCCTTTAGGCAGAATTCTTTCACCTTGCCACACCCCGTCATTTAAGTATAATAAACCAAAACGTGCCCAGTCGCGTGGAGAAGCAAAACAATAAGAAGAGGAGACAAAGTTTCCCGCAGCGTCTATTTCAAGCACAGTGCTATACATACCTATTTTATGAAACAACTCTTTGTAAGGAAACTTGTAATATTCTTTATCAGTAAGTGTTCTTCGCATTATGTAGGACAGTATATTACTAGTACCACTTGAGTATTCAAATACAGAACCTGGTGGATGCTCTAACTTTGATTTCAATGCATAATCGCTCATGTTTTTTACTTTGTACAACATGTTGGTGGCATCACTCACCTTATCATATCTTTCTTCCCATTGAAGTCCGCTGTTTGCATTTAGCAAATGACCAATCCGGATGTTTTTGCGTTCATCGTCTTTCCATTGTTCAAGGCCGGGTGGTGCATTGATATTTATTTTGCCATGCTTAACTAAAATACCAATCAAGGCATTCCCGATGCCTTTCGCCATTGACCAGCCTGTATGTCTTTTCTTGCCATTGAATCCTTCTGCATATTTTTCAGCAATAATCTGCCCGTCAAATAAAACTATCACTGCTCTTGTGCGTCGGAGTTTCTTGTCTGTCGTATCATTAAAAGCAGTGTTTATAGCTGTTTGAAGTTGAATGTAATTGATCCTACCTGGTTTTGTCTCCGGCAGGAGATCCCCGTTAGGCCAGGGGATAGAATCCTGATTAACTTCAGGGGCAGCTATGATATTGAAGGCTTTTGATCTAAATTCTTCTTCAGTGATATTATTTAATAAAGTACAACCTAAGCCAGTCCTGTAAAAAGCCTTTCTTTTTGCAAAACCAAAGACGGTGCCTGTAGCCGATGAATCCTTGCGATCAATTGAAAAGCTTGCAAATGACATTGGAGAAAATCCTAGTTCGTTTTTAATGACATCATCGGCATCCCGATCACCCAAAAAAACACAGGAACATAAATTTTTAGCACCATATCCACTGATGATTGGGAATGCTCTCCATGCATAAAATATTCCGAATACAAGTGCTGCTAAAAAGATGAAAAGTAAAGATGTAGAAATTATTTTTTTCATTAACGTTCATAAAATGTTTGAAATGCTTTAGGTAAGTACTCTACAATATCTCCGGCAACCATTGCTTCCTGCGATAATTTCTCTGCTGCATAATCACCGGCTAAACCATGCAGATAAACTCCCAATATTGCTGCATCAACAGGTTTGTAACCTTGTGCAAGAAGAGAAGTAATTATGCCGGTTAATACATCACCGCTGCCGCCTGTGGCCATGCCTGCATTCCCGGTGTTGTTTATGTAACATTTTCCATCCGGAGCAGCGATAACTGAATGATGCCCTTTAAGAATAATATATATATTATATTCCTGGGATCTGTGCTTTGCAAGTTCTATTCTTGCAAAATCATTTGTTGTTTTGCCAAAAAGCCTGTCAAATTCTACACTATGAGGTGTAATAACAGACTCATGCGAAATATTTTTTAAAAGATAGACATGCCTTGAAAGAATATTCAAAGCGTCCGCATCAATAACAAACGGCTTATGATAAGAGGAGAATAACTTTTGCAGAAAATTTTCATGCTTGTCGTATAAACCGAGTCCAGGACCAATACCAACAGCATCAAATTTTTGAAGATCATCATCAATAGCCGAAACAAAATTTTCTCCTCCAATTTTTGCCATTGCTTCCGGTACGGCAATCTGCATTATCTCATACCCTGTTTGCGGAACATAACAGGTAAGTTTTCCTGCACCGGTGCGCATGCATGCTGCAGCACAAAGTGTAGCTGCGCCCATCAGCCCAATACTCCCTGTTATCAGCGCTGCATGACCAAAGTTTCCTTTGTGTGTAAAGCGTTGCCGCGGTTTGAAGATTTGTTTAATAATTCTTTCATCAATCAATTCATATGCTGAAGACTGAGTTTCCAAAAAGTGGGGATGTAAGCCTATATCCAGCACATGTACTTCACCAATGTATTTTGCATTTTCTGCAACCAGTAACCCTAACTTGTAACATTGAAACGTTAACGTATGGTCTGCTTCCACAACAATATTTCCTATTGAAGATTTATCTATAAACAGGCCACTTGGTAAATCAATAGAAACAATGGTACAGCCGGAATGATTGATATGAGTAACTACTTCTGCATTTAGTCCTGTAAGCGGAGAGTTTATTCCATTGCCGAATAATGCATCAACAATAACATTGGATGTGTTTAGTTGAGGAAAATGTTCTTTGTCCTGGATGAAATGAATATCTGTAAAAAATAATTCATGAAGCCGTTGCAGGTTTGTTTGAAAGTCAGCCGTTCCTAACTTGCCAAATTCTAAAATATAAACCGTTACCCGTAATCCTTTTTTTAAGAGCAGGCGTGCAATAGCCAACCCATCTCCACCATTATTGCCTTTGCCGCAAAAAATTGTGAAGTGATTATTTCGGAGTTTTTTTGTAAGTATCCATTCTGCACATTTTTGTGCAGCACGTTCCATCAGATCAATGGAAGAAACAGGTTCTTGTTGTATAGTGAATTCATCCCATGCCTTTGCTTGCTGTGCATTTAATATTTTCACCTATCATGGTTTGGTGCTGCCAACTTGTTCGTCTAACGCAGGTATTCCATTTTTTCCTTCGTAATCGCCAAACAAATTATACATCTGTCTGGCTATAGAATATACATAGCGATTAAACCGGTTAGAAAGAATAATAATCACTATGTTCTCATCTGTAAGTCGTGTAAAAGCTGAATTAAACCCATGCCATCTTCCATTGTGATAGATTACTTTTTTTCCATTTGGCAGCATCAATAACCGCCACCCAAGACCGTAATTATGTACAGAGGGTCTTTCATTGCTGTAAGGTGTAAACGCAGAATCCAATAGTTGCGGACTTATTATTCCTTGGTTCAAGGCCTGGTCCCATTTAAGTAAATCCTGTGGTGTGGAGTAAATGCCTTTATCTCCATAAGTGCCATCCGTATAATCCATTCTCCACCACCTTCCATAGCCATCAAACGATACAGATGCTCTTGCGGAATCGGCTAAAGTAAACACGAATGTGTTGCTCATGTTGAGTGGCTCAAAAAAGTTTGCCTCCATGTATTGTGGATAAGAAACACCGCTGATCTTTTCGATAATAGATGCCAATAAAACAAAATTCGTATTGCAATAATTAAATCGTGTATTTGGTATATAAGACTTTGGAGGCTTCCATTGTATTAATGTTTGCAGTACATCTGTATTGGTGATATACATCTGTTTATCCCACTTATACTTATCAAAGTAATATAAATAATTGGGCAATCCGCTTCTGTGATTAAGAAGTGTTTTTACGGTAACACCTTCGTATGTGAAACCGGGAAAAAATAAACTTACCGGGTCATTTAAATTTAATTTTCCTTCCTGTATCAGTTTTAGTATTGCTGCAGATGTAAAAGTTTTAGTGGTAGATGCAATTTGCAAAGGAGTTTCGGCAGTAAGTGTATCCTTTGTCCGAAGATCTTTATACCCGATATACTCTTCGTAAACAATTGTTCCCTCTTTTGCTACTATAATTGCTCCGTTGAAACTCCCCTTCAGTAAATTTGAATTCAAAAAGTGAGCAACTGTATCATGATAATATTGTATTTCTTCCTTACTGAGGCTTGCTTCATTTGCTACAGATTGCACATGACTTTTTAATTTATCATCTGCACCTTTTTTATTCTGGCATGTTAGTAAACCTAATATAAAGCCAAAACAAAGGACTAAGGTTTTTAGGATCACAGGTATTAGTTTACACAAACAGAATTTAAAATTAACAGTACTTGGCAGCAAAAACAAATCCAATTTGACGGGAGTGTGTTGCACACCCTTTAATTATTGTGCATATTTGCGGTATGGATGCAAGAACAAGTTTTCCAAAAGAAAAGATCAAAATTTTACTGCTGGAAAACATCAGCGATATAGCAGTGAAAAATTTTGTTAAGCAGGGTTACACGCAAATAGAAAGAAAAAACAAAGCATTTACTGAAGATGAGTTAATGGACCTTATTAAGGACTACCATCTTGTAGGCATTCGTTCAAAAACACTAATCACAGAAAATGTTCTGCAGTCTGCAAAAAAGTTACAGGCTGTTGGTTGTTTCTGCATCGGCACCAACCAGGTAAATCTTCAGTCAGCTACTGAAAGGGGAGTGGCTGTTTTTAATGCTCCTTACAGCAACACACGTTCCGTTGCAGAACTGGTAATTGGAGCTGCTATAATACTGGTAAGGAAGGTTCTTGACAAAAATACCGCTGCCCATAAAGGAATATGGGCCAAAGATTCAGCTGGCAGCTATGAACTGCGAGGTAAAACATTGGGAATAATAGGCTACGGAAATATAGGCTCACAGGTGAGCGTACTCGCAGAGTCTCTGGGTATGAAGGTATGCTTTTATGATGCAGAAACAAGGTTGCCGTTAGGCAATGCCATTGATAAGCGGTCATTGAAAGAGCTGCTGACACATTCTGATGTAATTACGCTTCATGTGCCGGGATCAGCACACAGTAAGCATCTTATTGATAAAAATACTTTACGTTACTGCAAGCGGGGTGCAATAATTATAAATTATGCCAGGGGTGAAGTAATAGACCAGGATGCCCTGGCCAAAGCTATTGAAGCCGGGCATATTGGCGGTGCGGCAATAGATGTTTTTCCAAATGAACCGGAAAAAAAGGGTGACCTATTTATTACCCCGTTACAAAACCTGCCTAATGTTTTATTGACACCTCATATAGGTGGTTCCACGGAAGAAGCGCAGCAGAATATTGGGGAAGATGTGAGTGCAAAGCTTTTAAGTTACCTCGAAAAAGGTATTACACTCGGTTCTCAAACAGTGCCTGCCTTGTCGTTGCCTCCGCAGGAAGGAGCACATAGAATTTTACATATTCATAAAAATGTACCTGGTGTTTTGTCGCAGATCAATGGTGAGCTTTCCAAACATAAAATAAATATAGTTGGACAGTATTTAAAGACTAATGAGAGTATTGGTTATGTTGTGGTGGATGTGGACAAGCAACTTTCACGGCAGGCATCACAGCTATTAAGGCAAGTGCCTAATACTATAAAGGTGCGGTTATTGTACTAACGAAGATTCCTGCTGATATACAAATCAATAGATACTGTTTGCTGTCTTCAACCATTCTGTCATCAATCATCTAATTTTGCGCTATGGCTTATAAAGTTGTAATTGCAGGCGCCGGATTTGGAGGATTAAGGCTGGCGAGAAAATTAAATAATCATCCTGGGTTTGACATTATTTTAATAGATAAATTTAATTACCACCAGTTTCAACCTCTTTTTTACCAGGTGGCTACTGCAGCTTTGGATGCAAGCAATATTTCTTTCCCATTAAGAAAGGCTTTCCATAACAGCAAAAATGTACATATCCGTATGGCAGAACTAAAGCAGGTAAGGCCGGATGCAAATGTAATAGTTACTGATACCGGAGAAATAGCTTATGATATATTAGTGATGGCAATGGGGGCAGACACGAATTTCTTTGGCAATCAGCAAATTGCCAATAATGCTTTTCCTATGAAATCTACCGTAGAAGCGTTACAGTTAAGGCACAGACTGATACAGAATTTTGAAGATGCATTAATGGTAAAAGATGCTGTTGCATTACAAAGGCTGATGAATATTGTTATTGTTGGCGGCGGACCTACTGGTGTGGAACTGGCCGGCGCATTAGCAGAAATGAAAAAGTATGCTTTGCCGAAGGATTATCCTGAGCTGGACTTTAGCCGCATGACTATTTATTTGTTGGAAGGTGGTGACAGAACCCTTGGTGCAATGAGTGAAAAATCATCAGAAGATACCAGCCGCTACCTTGCCAAATTAGGTGTAACGGTTATGCCCAAAACAGTGGTCAAAGATTATGATGGCCAAAATGTACTGGTGGAAGACGGAAAGGCTATTCCTTCTAATATGGTTATCTGGGCAGCCGGCATTAAAGGAAATGTTCCTAAAGGTATAGATAAGTCATTGGAAGTTAGGGGAAATCGTATTAAAGTAGATCGACAGAACCGGATGTTAGGGCACAATATGATGTATGTTATTGGTGACCTGGCATATATGGAAACTCCGAAGTACCCGAACGGTCATCCACAGGTTGCTTCTGTTGCCATTCAGCAGGCGGATGTATTAGCTGACAACTTAAAGCGTATTGAACGAAAGTCAACTAAATTTTATGACTTCGAATACCACGATAAAGGCTCCATGGCTACTGTGGGCCGTAATCTGGCAGTTGTGGACGTTCCAAAACCAAAACTACATTTCAGGGGATTGTTTGCCTGGTTGATATGGATGGGTCTCCACTTGTTTTTAATTCTGGGGGTAAAAAACCGGTTGTTTGTATTTTTAAACTGGGTATTTAATTATGTTACCTACGACCAAAGTTTACGGTTAATATTTAAAGAGTTTTACAAGCCGAAATTGGCAAAAGATGTAAGGCAAGCTCAGTCAACGGCACAAACCCTTAAGCCACAACAAGTGAATGAGGTTTTAGGGTAAAATTGCCGATGAGATACGTGGAAAATGCCGCTTCCGACATTTTCTCATCCCTGCCGGCAGGAAATTACTGATCATTTAATCCTTTTCCATCGAGAATTTGGTGTATACATTTTTCAACCCTTGACTCCCGGGTTTTGGATTGTTTGGGTGCAGAAAAATGCAGCATGTATGCTCTTTGCCGACCCGGAGTCAATGCATAAAAAGCAGTTTTCAAGTCACGATCTTTAGCCAATTTATTTTTAAATTCTTCAGGCATGGTAAATTCAGCAGTCTTTTTTAAAGTAACCTGCAACCCCGCTTTTTCCACTTCAATGGCTTCATAGATATATGCTTTCACAATCGGTTCCTTCTTTACTATCTCACCAACATTAGTGTACCGAACCTGCCGGGCCGCCTGAACATTCTCTGTTTGCTGTACCAGGATACCTTTCGCATCCTGTAACAAGGCACCTTTGAAAAACAACAGTGCACAGTATTCCTTAAATCCATGTATTAACACGATGTTACTTTTTTCCCAGGTGTAACAGGGACAACCCCACTTCAATTCTTCAGTAAGCCCGCAGTTAAGAACGATCGTTCTCAATTTCCCGATCTCTTCCTGCCACTTTTTGGCTTTACTAAAATAAAAATCAACCTTAGGATTCATTGCTCTAAACTAATGAATTGTGTAAAAGCAGGCAAGTTCAGATCTGAAGTTACTTCGTAATAGGAGAGAGACATCATACTTATCAGTTGAACCAAACCGCATAGCCCTGCCTTCTGAGATCCAGGGCTAATTTTTTTTCCATCATCAATGCCTGTTGCCTGGTCATGGGATTCAGATTTATATTCTCGTAAAGGCTTGGACGCAAATAGGTGCCGTATTTCTGAACGATCCACGCAGATAGATCGTGACCTTTTTTATTTATGTATCCCGTTTTATGTTGCATCAACCGTTCCGCCGGTGTTTTACTCGTCATCCCAACATACACGCATTGAAGCACTCCGTTAAACTGGGGATTAGCAGCCCTGAACCTGGCATTTTCTGTAAACACTTTTTTTGATAGCTCTACTACATAAACATGGTATCTCATTCCGGAAGCTGATGTATTTATTTTAAGAAAGATAAACTAATCAATTGTACAGGGGCAGGGAAATTGAGATGATTGTTGAACAACAGGCCATACAAGAACATGAAATTTTAAGGAATAACTTTGTAATCGCTAAAATCCTTTAAGCTCCATACACCCGGAGAGGCATGACTGTGCTCATCAAAATTAATTTTCACATACTTTATTTTGTTTATTGAAGTTAGATTAATTATGACATCTGCAAGATATGATGCGGCACCTGTACTACCGATTCTTTCTCCAAAATATTCGCTGTCTTTAATCTCTGTAAATAAAGTATCACCACTGATCCTTACCTTTTCAAGCTTTATGTTTGGATATAGTTCATTTAGCCCTTTTATTAGTGTATCTGCATCCATGTATTCTTTTTTGAAAGCCGGATTTCTTTTTTTTGTTTTGGATTCAAAATCTACAGACCATAGATA
>JBHENB010000071.1:0-10551 GCA_046262255.1 Chitinophagaceae bacterium | reverse complement strand
GTCCCTCACAAAGATCCTCTTCTCGATCTTTGATACTTTTTTTGGGTTTCTTTGACATCATGTAGATTTTATTACTTAATGCAAAATTTATATAAATGTAAAGTTTTGCAACTATTTGAAATCCCTTTTGTTTGTCACTTGGTAAAAAAAAGTGAACACGACTAACCCCCCTACCACCCTATCCCATAATTCTCACCATAAATTGCTTGAGCCTCTCATAAGCTTCCATGTTTCCAGTCAAAATAAATACATTGATGGGTCCTGATATGTGATTAAAAAGTTTTCTTCACCGGCTTCTTGTTTGGTGATGGTTTCGTTGCAGTTGCAGGCGTTTTAAAATTCATTCCTAAATTATACATAGCAAAGCTCCATATATCCGTTAGCAGATCAATGCGCTTACTGGTAGGCATGCCACCTCCGTGACCTGCATTGGTTTCTATACGAATAAGTGCAGGGTTGGTGCCATCATTAGCTTCCTGCAAGGCTGCAGCAAACTTAAAAGAATGTGCGGGAACTACTCTATCATCATGATCTGCAGTTGTTATTAACGTTGCCGGATGTTTTACTCCCTTTTTTAAATTATGAAGTGGCGAATATTTATATAAATATTTAAAATGCTCCACACTGTCACTGCTGCCATATTCCACGGCCCATGCATAACCGATGGTAAACTTGTGGTAACGAAGCATATCCAAAACACCCACCTGTGGTATGGCAACTTTAAATAATTCAGGTCTTTGCGTCATTGCAGCACCAACCAGTAAACCACCGTTGGAGCCCCCTGTAATAGCAAGCTTGGATGGGTTTGTGTACTTGTTTTGTATCAGCCATTCTGCGGCGCCAATAAAATCATCAAAGACATTCTGCTTTTTGTCCAGCATTCCTGCTTTATGCCATTCTTCACCATATTCACTACCACCTCGCAATACAACGGTTGCATAAACACCACCCTGCTCCACAAAAAATAAATTAGAAACATTGAAACCAGGTGTTTGCGCTATATTAAATCCGCCATATCCATATAAAAGCACCGGATTTTGCCCGTTCAGTTGCATGCCTTTTTTATAAGTAAGAAACATAGGTACTCTTGTGCCGTCCTTACTTTTAAAGAACACTTGTTTTACTTCAAAATCCTGAGGCTTAAACTTTACTTCGGCTTTTCGGTAAAGTTTAGATTGCCCCGAATTAATATCATACCGGAAAATAGTAGTTGGATAATTAAAAGATGTGAAAGTGTAAAATAGTTCCTTTTCTTTCTTTTTTGCACCAAATCCTCCGGCTGTGCCAATACCTGGAAATTTAATTACGTTAGCCAGCTTGCCATCATAAGAATATTGATATACCTGAGTGGAAGCATCTTTTAAATAAGATGCAAAAAGAAAACCACCTGCTGTATTTACATTTTGCAACACCTCTTTTTGTTCCCTGATGATTGTTTTCCAGTTTTCTTTCGCGGGATTTTTCGGATCAACCAATACTAACTTGTAATTAGATGCATTATCGTTGCTTTGCACCAGCAGCTTATCTCCTACATTATCAACAACATTTGCCTCAGTTTCAAAACCAGGAATAAGAAGTGTAAAGTCCTTTTGATTTGCCCGTAAATCTTTCACCCATATTTCGCTTCCACTTGTACCCTCGGAAGTATTCAATATTAAAAACCGTTCATCTTCCGTTAAACCAACTCCGGCAAAACGTTGCGGATGTTCTTTGTCTTCATAAATTAATTTATCCTGCGATTGTGGTGTACCAATCTTATGAAAATAAACTGCCTGATTAAGGTTTTTACCTTTCAGGTTTTCTCCTTCTTTTGGTTCAGGATACCTGCTGTAATAGAAACCATCATCACCCTTCCATGTAAAACCTGTAAACTTTAGCCAATTCAATTTATCACTTAATTGCTTTTTGGTTTTTACATCCATTACATAGCCTTCCTGCCAGTCGCTGCCGGCACGTTGTAGGGAATACGCCAACAAATTTCCTTTCTTATTAAAGCTTATGCTCCCCAGGGACACAGTACCATCTTTAGAAAGCTTATTAGGATCTAAAAACACTTCTTCCGCACCACCTAATTTTTTCTGACGATACCAAACACTCTGGTTTTGCAAACCATCATTTTTAAAGAAGTAGTAATATTCTCCTTCTTTAAAGGGTGCACTATAGCGGGTGTAATTCCATACCTCTTTTAAGCGATTACGTACATTATCTCTAAAGGGAATCTTTGATAAATAATCAAATGTTATTTTGTTTTGTTCTATCACCCATGCCTTTGTTTCTTCACTGTTATCATCTTCCAGCCATCTGTACGGGTCACTTATCATTGTTCCGTGATAGTCGTTTGCTGTATCTACCTTTTTTGTTACCGGGTATTGAATTTGGGCATGTAAAAGGCAGGTTGCCAGTAAATAGAACAAACAGGTAATTAACCGCTTCATAATTTTTATATTAAATATTCACTTGCATAAAATATGCTCCAAATGCAAAGCCTTATTT
Source organism: Chitinophagaceae bacterium (assembly GCA_046262255.1). Lineage (GTDB taxonomy): Bacteria > Bacteroidota > Bacteroidia > Chitinophagales > Chitinophagaceae > Flavisolibacter. The sequence goes on along the minus strand of JBHENB010000071.1, from coordinate 8,058 downwards.
TTGAGCTTTGTGAAGTAAATTATTTGGATTTAAAAATGGCTTTGAAATTACGATAACTAATGGAAAAAAAGGTTAATCGAATTGGGGTTTTAACTTCCGGAGGAGATTCTCCGGGCATGAATGCTGCCATCCGCGCCGTTGTACGCACAGGTATATATCATGGTCTTGAGGTTTATGGCATTATGCGTGGTTTTCAGGGTATGATTGAAGATGACGTGATGAAAATGGAAAGTCGCTCGGTAGCCAACATCATACAACGTGGCGGCACTATTTTAAAAACTGCACGTTGTAAAGAATTTCTGCAATTGGAAGGTAGAAGAAAAGCTTATGAAGTATTAAGGAAACATGGTATAGATGGTTTGGTGATCATTGGTGGAGATGGCTCCTTCCGTGGCGCTGTTGAATTTACAAGAGAGCATAAAATACCATGTATTGGTCTTGCAGGCACAATTGATAAAGATATTATAGGCACTGATTTTACTATTGGGTTTGATACCGCAGTTAATACAGCCGTTGAAGCAATCGATAAAATACGGGATACTGCCGATGCACATGACCGTCTATTTATTGTGGAGGTAATGGGTAGAGATTCAGGATATATAGCATTACATAGTGGCATTGCTACCGGTGCAGAACATATTTTACTTCCGGAAAGAAGAACCAACATTGATACTGTAATTGATTCATTATTCGAAAAGGAAAGAAGAAAAAAACTGGTAAATATAATTGTAGTTGCCGAAGGGGATGAATTTGGCGGAGCCAATGGTATTGCCAGGATTATTAAAGAAAAGTTACCTCAAACAGAAGTGCGTGTATGTATTTTAGGTCACATACAGCGTGGAGGCGCTCCATCCTGCATTGACAGATTAATTGCCAGCCGCATGGGTTATCATGCAGTGGAAAGCTTAATAGAAGGGCGATTTAATGTATTTATAGGAATTCTAAATAATAAAATGAATTATGTGCCTTTGGAAAATGTTGATAAAAAGAAAGGAACTATAAATGATGAATGGATGAAAATTGTAAAAATATTGGCAAGCTAAAGCCTGCCTGGCGGCGACAGGGGTCACTTAGATTGTGGTTTATTTATATTTACAGAAATTCTTTAAAGTTAAAAAGCTAATTATTGTGTTACCAACTGCAGTTCGCTAATGATCTTTCGTTGCAAAGTTTATCCTGAGTTCGGCGAAGGGCACACTTGTACTTTAATTAATTCTACTGGCTTGTTGAAGTATCAACATTAATTTAGTCTTTCTCTTTTAAATGGCATAAACATTTTCAGGGAAGATGCAAAACTCCCCTTCAGGGGTTAGCGGTAATATGGCAAAAAGCATCGAAAAATATTTACATAAGCAAATGGATAAGGTGGCAGGTATTAAACATACATCTCACCGTACAAAAATTGTAGCTACAGTGGGCCCGGCATGTGATACGTTTGATAAGCTGCTGGAACTGGTGCAAGCCGGGGTGAACGTTTTTCGGCTAAATTTTTCACATGGCACCAACGAAAATAAAGCCACTATTATTGAATATATACGGCAGATAAATAAAACGGAACCTTACAACTTAGCTATATTAGGAGACCTGCAAGGGCCTAAGCTTCGTTTGGGTGAAATAGAAAATAATGAACTGGAGGTTAACCCCGGAGACAAACTCACTTTCACCAATAAAAAACGGGTAGGAAATAAAGATGGAATTTATGTTTCCTATCCTAATCTGCACTCAGATGTAAAGCGTGGTAACAAAATATTAATAGATGACGGCAGGCTGGAAGTGGAGGTTAAAAAAATTCTACCAAATACAGACGTAGAAGTGGAAGTTTTGGTTGGCGGTTTTTTATTATCGAAAAAAGGAATCAATCTGCCGGACACAAAAATTTCCCTGCCGGCATTAACGGAAAAAGATCTAAGTGACCTGGAGTTTATTATAGAGCAACAACTTGATTGGGTGGCACTTTCCTTTGTACGTAGTGTTAAGGACATTGTTGTGTTACGGGAAAAATTGAATGCAAAGAAAAGCAAGACAAAAATTATTGCGAAAATAGAAAAACCGGAAGCACTTAATAATCTTAGAGATATAATTGTAGAATCCGACGGCGTGATGATTGCCCGTGGGGATTTAGGAGTTGAGCTTCCGGTAGAACGGGTGCCGTTAATTCAAAAACAAATAATTCGCAAATGTCTGCATAGAGCAAAGCCCGTAATTGTTGCTACACAAATGATGGAAAGCATGATTGAACGTGTTAAACCCAACCGCAGTGAAATTACAGATGTGGCCAATGCTGTGCTGGAAGGTGCAGATGCAGTGATGCTGAGCGGCGAAACCGCTATGGGTGCGCATCCTACTTTGGTGGTGGAAACCATGAGAAGGATAATAATGGAAGTAGAAAGAACCGATTATCGCTATAATCTGGAAGAAGTACTTCAACCACAATCACACTCACCATCGTTTATTAGTGATGCTATTTGTTACAATGCCTGTAGTCTTGCAAAAGATGTACAGGCGGATGCATTGGTAGGTATGACGCAAAGTGGTTATACCGCATTTATGTTAAGCAGTTACCGGTCAAAGACGCCGTTATACATTTTTACAAAAGAGCGTACGCTGGTGAATCAGTTAAGCTTAAGCTGGGGTGTTCGTGCGTTTTATTATGGTGAAGAAGAAAGCCTTGATGATATTATTTTTGACCAGATAGATATTCTAAAAGAAAGAGGGTTCTTAAAAAGCGGCGATGTGGTGATTAATACCGGCAGTACTCCAATTCATTTACACTTACCTACAAATGTGGTAAAGATTACTAAGGTGGAATAAATTTGCAGGTTTACAAGTTTATAATAGCTGAATCTGGAACTGTGAACTCTGATCTGTGGACTGCGAACTCCCCACTACATTCATCTCCACAAACATAAAATAACACCTGCAATAATTTGCCCCACTACATGATATGCCCCGTCAATAAAATGCAGGCCCCACTTCTTTTTTGTATATAAGTAAGTCATGCTTATAACAGTAGCAGAGAAGCACACACCTGTTAATAAACCTAATTTTGCACCTGTGAGCCCGTTTGTAATATTCATCAGTTCTATCAATATTGCAAGGCCGGTTGTTATTAGCACAGTCAATACAAATGAAGTGACCATAACGCCTGCAACTCCCTGTTTGATTTCAGGGTCGTTAACATTAATGTTTTGATATTCAACCCACTTTTTTTGAAAAAGAAATGAGTACCATAAAGCACCTAAAGCAAAATATGCAATTGCGGCTACCAGTACGGCAATCCAGTTAATGTCAATCAAATTTGCGTGGTTCATAATATTGTGGTTTGGTTAATTTGTGCCAAAAGATAAAAACTTAATCCGGCAAATCAAAATGATGATCAATTATCACAACAAAACATTTAAATCAGTAAATAATACAGTAACAGGTGAGGTTAGCAGCGAAACCGTTTTTAAATATCAGCAAACTGGGAATATTGTTACAGCTATGTACAACGGCGGCACTATTGTTTCCGGTCATTTAATTGCCATCGCTGATGAAGAAGGAAATCTGGACATGCGCTACCATCATGTAAATAACAAAGGCATGTTAATGACAGGCTTTTGTAAGTCTGTACCAGAGACTTTACCGAATGGTAAGTTGCGGTTGCATGAACATTGGAAATGGACAAGTGGTGATAAAAGTGAAGGCAGATCGGTGGTAGAAGAACTGTAACGACGTTTATGATAGTGCCTGTTTTATTGCTTTCATCTCTTCTGCATCAATTGCAGCATTCATATAAACTTCTTCAGAATTTGCAAATGAAGAGTGTATGAAACTCATTTCACTTTTTCTTTTCATGGGTGCCGATGTATGGAACTCCCGTGCACCCGTTTTCTCGGCTATTTCCCTGATATTAATTGCTCTTATCCCACTTCCCGGCATAATGGTAATTCGTTCATCGGCTGTCTTAACAAGTTCTGCAATCAATGAAACTCCTTCGGGAACGGTCTCCTTTTGACCTGAAGTTAAAAGTCTTTCGCAACCAATTTCAATAATATCTTCCAGCGCCTTAAAAGGATCGCGGCAACGATCAAATGCACGATGACATGTTACCGATAAAGGATAAGCAATATCTGTCAGCATTTTCATATTCTCTTTATCCATACTGCCATCTGTTTTCAATAACCCAAAAACCACTCCAGTAAACCCCATTTGCTTACACAATTGTATGTCCCTTTTCATAAGCTCTATTTCTTCAGAAGTATATAAAAAATCACCGCCACGTGGACGTATCATGACGTTGATAGGGATATTGAAATGTTCAATACACAATTTTAATATTCCATACGATGGAGTAATTCCTCCTTCCGAAAGTGCAGAGGTCAGTTCAATCCGGTCGGCACCGGCTTCTATTGCTTCTTTGGTTGTAATATAATCGGTAGTGGCAACTTCAAGTATGTAGTTAACTGGTTGCTTGGTTGACAAGTTGAGATGATATTAAGTTGAATCATTAAATTGATGAGCTGAATACAAGTAGCATATTTCTTAACTATACACTACTTACCATTTACACTCACTACCAAATACTCTTTGCATTATAAATTTTACTTCCTGCATTTCTTTGCACCGCATAAGTAAAACCTTTTTGTAATGCATAACCACCAAACTCCCCTTTTTTATTAACTGCTATATAACCCACTTGCAGACCCTTTGCTTTAGCACCTCTCTTCTTCACGATCCGTTCCACAGTTCTTTTACAAGCTTCTTCCGGCCGTAATCCCTGGCGCATTAACTCTACCACAGTATGCGAACCACAGGTGCGTACAACCTCCTCACCTACACCTGTTGCTGTTGCAGCGCCAACTTCGTTGTCTACAAAAAGCCCAGCACCAATAATAGGACTATCTCCAACACGACCATGCATTTTAAATGCTAATCCACTTGTAGTACAGGCGCCGCTTATATTGCCTTTGGCATCCATTGCCAGCATGCCAATTGTATCATGATTATTTTCCTGGCCGGCAAGAATCCTTTTATTTTTCTCTTCTAATAATTTTGGCATTGCCATAGAATCGTGCTCGGCCTTTTTTAACCATTCCTTCCATGCTTTTTCACTCTCCGGCGTTAGCAAATTTTCCATTTTAAAACCATTTGCCAGCGCAAATTGTAAAGCACCCTCTCCCACCAATTGTACATGTGGCGTTTTTTCCATTACCAAACGGGCTACTTTTATCGGGTGCATAATATGTTCTAAAAACATAACCGCACCGCAGTTGCCAGTTTCGTCCATAATACATGCATCCAATGTTACTTTACCATCGCGGTCGGGCAGACCTCCATAACCAACTGAGTTGTCGTTCGGATCACCCTCCGGAATTTGAACACCTGCTTCTACAGCATCTAATGCCCTGCCACCTGTACCCAAAATTCTCCAGGCTTCAGCATTTGCCTTTACATTATCACCCCATGTGGATATAACGATTGGATTATTTTTTATAGAGATAAACTCTGTTGCTCCAGCCACTGGATTCTTTACTAACAATGCTAAAGAACTTAATGCTGAGTTTTGCAAAAACTCCCGCCGGTTAAACATATCTTAAATGTTTGGTTAACAATTGAATTGCTGGTTAAGTTACATAATAAGCATATACTTCATTTATTTAAAGCTCCTGCTGCCGGATTTACCATGACAAGTTAACAGGTAAAACCATCAAAATAATGTGGCCTTATTTTTGATGTTTAAACATTGATTTAAATATTTATCAAAATTGTTTTTATGAGAATAGTAATTATATCAGGAAGTCCAAGGCAAAATAGTATAACAAGAAGAGTTGCTGTTTACCTGCACGAGTACTTGCTGCAACACAGCGAGTACGAGATTGATCTTTTAGATTTACGCAGGCATAACTTACCTCCGATTCAATCTGTTTTTTGTTCTATAGATAAAACACCCCAGGAATATAAATCAGTTGCCGAAAAAATGTTTGAGGCTGATGCCTTTATTTTAGTTAGCCCTGAGTACAACGGCAGCTACTCGCCTGCAATGAAAAACCTGCTTGATCATTTTCCTAAGCAAATGCACAAACCCTTTGGTATTGTCACAGCTTCTCCCGGAGCTATGGGCGGCATAAGGGCATCTCAGCAAATGCAATTGCTGGTTAACGCCTTATTCGGAATTGCATCACCTCAAATGCTTATTGTACCAAATGTTGATAAAAAATTTAACGAGCTATGTGAGTTAACAGAAGCGGGTTTTGAAAAAAACATTCATCAGTTTGTAACTGAATTTTTATGGCTGGCCGAAAAACTGGTAGAAGAAAAAGTAATCGCATAAAAATCGCATAAGATAAGTATATGGCAACAATCCTTCATAAAGCAACCACAAGGGGACACGCAGACCATGGCTGGTTGAATAGCTGGCACACTTTCTCTTTTGCCGGCTATCATGATCCTTCCCGAATGCATTTCGGTGTTTTACGGGTTTTAAACGATGATACCGTAGCACCTGGAATGGGTTTTGGAAAACATCCCCATGATAATATGGAGATCATTTCTATTCCGTTGGAAGGGGATCTCGAACATGAAGATACCCTCGGTACTAAGCAAGTAATAAAACAAGGTGATGTACAGATAATGAGCGCGGGTACAGGCGTTGCTCACTCAGAGAAAAATAAAAATAGTGACAAGCCTGTAAAGTTTTTGCAGATATGGGTGTTCCCCAACCAACAAAATGTTCAGCCAAGATACGATCAGAAAACCTTTAACGAAAACGAAAGACATAATAAGTTATTGGCTGTTGTTTCTCCAATGGGTACAAGTGAAGGGGTAAATATCCATCAGGATGCATGGTTTAGCTTAAGTAAGTTAGACAAAGACTTCTCCATTACTTATGATGTAAAAAAAGAAGGAAACGGTGTTTATGCATTTTTATTAGAAGGTGATGTTACAATTAACGATATTCTTTTAAACCGCCGTGATGGATTGGGTATTACTGACATAAAAAGCTTAAACATTAAAGCAGACTCTCCTTCAGAATTATTACTGATGGAAGTTCCAATGAATTAATATGAACTTACGATCAGTTACAAACCATAAAGAACTGCAACAATTTAATGTTGGCCCCTTCCAGGTAAAACAGCCCTTACCCGCTTCTGGGCTGATGGCCGTAGATCCATTTCTTTTACTGCACCACGCAGGACCATCCATTCATGCTCCGGGAGAGATAAAGGCAAGATTAAGTCCGCACCCGCACCGGGGTTTTGAGCCCGTTACTTTTTTATTTAGTGGTAAAATTCATCATAAAGACAGCACCGGAAGCGAAGGTCTTTTAGAAAGTGGCGACGTTCAATGGATGACTTCCGGAAGCGGCGTTATCCACAGCGAAGGCCCGTCGGAGAAATTTGCACAGGAAGGCGGCACAATGGAATTGATCCAGTTATGGGTTAATCTGCCAAGAGAGCACAAAATGACTCAACCAAAGTACCAGGACATAAAAAAAGATTCTATCCCTGTACTTGAGCAAAATGGTTTTATCCTAAAAATTGTTGCAGGCGAATATGGTGGTGTAAAAGGACCGGCATTTACATTTTCTCCTATCATTGCAATCATGGTAGAATTTAATAAAGGGGCAGAAACCACTATTCCGATTCCAGCTACACATAATGCATTGATATATGTTTTAGATGGAAGTGTTAATACGAATGGATCCATTGTAAACAAATACAATTTAGCTGTTTAAGCTATCTGATACCCTCATAACGGATGTGATTTATTTGATAACTTAGTTGTTATCAAGCAAAGCACATGAAAAAACTTTTATTTTTAGTTCCCCTTTTTATTGTTGTTGCATCTTATGCACAAACCAATACCTTAGATAGTGCCTGGATCAGAGATAATTATTACAAAATAGAACGCATGATCCCCATGCGTGATGGTATTAAATTATTTACCGCCATTTATATCCCAAAAGACACTACTGAGCGGCACCCGATATTAATAAGGCGAACTCCATACAGTGCTGCGCCGTATGGTGAGAATAATTTCAGAAACTTCTGGGATATAACGTACCATCGCTTATAC
>JBHENB010000070.1:0-10712 GCA_046262255.1 Chitinophagaceae bacterium | reverse complement strand
CTTCTATCAATAAAGAAATTTAATCTATTCAGATTGTGGGAAAATAAATCTCATTAATAGTTATTTATTCCGTAAGATGTTCACTTAAAACATTGTAGCTGCATAGTTCTGGTTATTGAACTTTTTTGCTGTACCTTTTACTTAAACCTAACGAACTTCCAGCCATTGCTGCAAATCCTGCCACCAGAGCACCAACCAAACCTGTAACAAATATTAGTAGAACTGACGAACCCCCTAATGGAAATACCTGTGCTATTTTGTGAGATAGCAGACTTTCATTTTTTACATCTATCCATAAAGACAGAAGGACCCACAGTAAGAAAATTCCAGCAAAACCAGCAAGAAAGCTACTACCTAAAGATTGATGAATGAATAATGCCACCAAAAATGCAATGATAGCAATATTCCACCATGGCAAATACAAACCTGCAATAAAACTAAATAATGCTGTTAACAGAATAGCGAGTAATAATCTCATCAGAAATATTTAGCTGTTAGTGAAAATTAGTCGCCATTTAATTCGTTTGTCGTTTGCCTCTTGTTCTTTCATCATCCACAAACTATAATACTTTCCTGCTGCCCATGTATCTACAAATGAATCATAATACCTGCTGCCGGGGTTTCCACTTTGCCCTCCCGGGTAAACGCCGTAGGCTTCCGTTAGTGATGTTAAATGCACGATCATTCGCCAGCTTGGCCCGTGTGTGGTAGTAATAGCATTGATGGTATTGCCCCATCCACCTACATGCAGACCTGTTCTGGCAAACGGCACTAAAGCAGTCCGCAGCAAATGGTAAATAGTTGGGTTTTTATGTTTGCTCCAAAGTAATTCATTTTCCTCTTCTTCTTTAACAAGATTTGCAGCAGCTTCTGTAAATGCTTTTGTTACTAGTTCCGGAAGAGTTTCCACGTGTAGAGTATTAATGTTATTAATATACCTGGATGCAGAATCTTTTAGCAGCAATTCCAGCAGCGTTTGTTCATCCGGTAAAATTTTCGGCTGTTGTATTTTGGAAAATTCATCTGTCCAGATAAAAGACTCCAGACTATCAAACCATGCGTGAAAAATAGTTGGGGCTTTTGCATCAGGCGTATAAAAAAAATCCCATGACTTTATCTGGTTTAAATATTTATCCTGATCGCTGGTAAAACCTTTTTTATTGACATATCGAAGCAGCAATGGAACTGCATCTGCTGCAAAGCTGCTGTAGTAATCATTTTGCAATCCCATCATTTGTTGCGGGGTTATTTGTTGCATTTGCTGGAGCCGGTTAGCAATTGTAATTCCCCGGGCAGTTATATAATTACCAGGAATAAAATATGGATAAGTAGTATCTGCCGGTCGCTGGTTGGCGCTTTGAATAAAACCGCTTGCAGGGTTTATTAAATGAGGATTTTCCTGTTGCGGAATGTAACCCTGCCACATATAACTGGTGTCCTCCCCGGGCATAAGATATAAGCCCTGCCCTTTCCATCGTGCAGGGAAACGGGCTTGTTGCCAAATAGCGATATCACCACTTTTTGATGCAAATAACATGTTCTGCCCCGGGGTTTGAAAAATCTTTATTGCTTCGGCATAATCATTATAGTTTTTTGCCCGGTTTAATTTTAACCACATTAAGCCTTCATTAGAGCCATCATGCGCCGACCAGCGAACTGCAATAGCTTGTGTGCCGGTAACATCATTTGTAAAGCTTTCATCATACATTACCGGGCCAAAAACAGTATAAGCAACAGTATCCTTAATTGTTCTGCCGCCACGTATTTTTATTTGCTCATATCGGAGAGTTGTTGGCGTCCACTTCCCGTTAAACCAATATTCCTTTTTTGATGCATCTCTAAACCGCACTGCAAAGTAATCTTTTACATCCCGCTGAGCATTGGTGAATCCAAATGCAATGCTGTCATTAAATCCAATGATTATGCCTGGTGTGCCTGGAAAAGTTGCACCGTAAGCATTCATAGTTGGTGTAGTTATCTGCATCTCGTACCAGATGGATGGCAACGTGAGATCCAAATGCGGATCATTGCATAAAATAGGTGCGCCGCTCCTTGTTTTACTACCACTCACTGCCCAATTATTACTACCATTATTACGTTTAGGTTTAAAAACTTCTTTTACATTAACTGTGGTATCTGATCCAAAATAAAGTGAATCAGCAGTTGCAGGTTTTACAGGTTGTATTCCGGGTTTATCAAAAGCGGTGCCCTTTGGAATAATAGGAACAAGTGAATCCGGTGCCTGGGGAAACAGAACATTCATCTGTTCTGCATCAAAAACTGCTTTAGCATTGGTAAATTCAAGGTCACGATCATGGCCTGCAAGAGTTTTACTCATTTGCTTTAAAAACAAAGCAACTTTAAAATTACTCCAGTGTTCAGGCTTATAGCCCAATAGCTTGTATTCAACCGGTAATGTGCTTTCTGTAAGTGAGTTTATATAAGCGTTTACGCCGGCAGTGTATGCATCATTTGCTTTTTTGGTTTCGGTATTAGCTTCTATTTCTGTCAGGGCATTTTCTGCACCATACACCATTCCCAGTCTTCTTTGTTCTCTGTCAAACCGAATAAACCTGGGATCATTTCCAAGTATTTCGCTAATACGACCTGCCGCAGCCATGGTTTGAAATTCCATTTGCCACAAGCGGAACTTTGCATGCAAAAAACCCTGAATAAAATAAGCATCCTCATCATGCTCTGCGAAAACATGCGGCACCAGCCGCTCATCCATATAGACAGTTACTTTGCCCTTCAAAGTTTGAAAGGATAAATTATTTGAAAAATCCTCATCGTTCGATTCTGCATTTTGCCAAAAGCCTTGCTGCGGGCTTAAAAACTTACCCAATGCAGGAATAGAACCCCACTTTTTGTTCAAAACAAAAATTAAAATCAGTGTGATGATTGTACTTATGACGAAAGGAAGAAAACGCATACCCCTGGCCCCTAAGGGGAGTTTTATAAACATTAATAATCTTAAAATGCTACAAGATAATAAACGGTTGTTGAAATTCTATGTTCCCCTCCATCTGAGGCAAGAAGCATGGATTGTACCGCCTTCAAAACTTCTTTGTATAAATCAAATGGTGAAAAACTGTTGCGCTTTTCTTGTTGCAAATATTTTCAAAAATTAAACAAACCAGCAAATTGCAAGATGGAAAAACGCAACAGTAAGCTGTTGGTTACAGCCCTGAAAGTAACTTTTTTATGGTTTACACACTCCTAAAAACAAAGTATATTTATGAGTTGGCGGTCATGCCAGTCATCCCCAGTTTTCAATTATGCAACGAGGAACAGGTATAGGACATTAATAGTTTGACAATTTTAACTACTTTGACACAACACACTAAACTTTATATAATGAAAATTTACAAACATTTACAATTGGTCTGCTTACTTGCCGTAACTATTGGCTGTTCTAACAAAGAAAACACACCTGCGCCAGACAATGAAAGCCCAGTTGTTGCTCAAAAACTTATAGGTACATGGACAATGACTGCACAGACATCAAGTGTGCATGGGATTGGAATAGTAACGGTACTACGGAAACCGATATGTATGCTAATTACGATGCTTGTTTAAAACAAAAGGGTCTTACGATTTCGGTAGATAAAACAGGGTTTGTAAAACAAAGCTGTATACTATCAAACAGTATGGAGTGGTTGGTGACATATTATGGAAAAATATTTCGTTTCAGAATAAATACGGGCTCAGGAAGTTTTGGCGCATACGCAGACTATAGCATCCAAGAAGTTACGCCGACCACTCTTAAGCTTACATCCAAAACGGATGTTCCGGGAGGCCCGCAAGGAGTAATAATAACGTATACATATACAAAATAAAAAAACGGAGTGGTATAATCAAGCAACAACTTTATAGTATGGAATACGAAATACTTAAATTCCTGTTCGACCAGAACTCAGCAGATTGGATAAAATTAAACCCCTTATTAAAAGAACAATACGGGGACGAAAATTGCAACAACATCCGGGAGACTCTTTATAATCTTATTAAGAGCGGTAAGATTGTAGTGAAAGACAATGCGCAAAGAGGAATGTGTAATATGCAATCTATCCCATCCATTGACCCATATAAAAATTCCCAAGCAACATTAGATAATTGGGACTTATTTGCAATGATAAAAGAACCGGGTAAAAAAGAAATAAGGATTATTGAAGCACAAACAAAACAAGAAAAACTAACAGATGCACAAATAAACGCATCCCAAAAAATGCAAGTGACAGGACAAGGAATATTATTATGGGAGTACTATTACTAATCGTAGCAATTCTAACGCTAATACTGACGACAAGATGTAAAACATAATCTTGTTGTAATACACCCATTTTATTGAAAAAAATTCATGCCTTTTTTGTAACTTAGTAAAGTGAAAAAAAGCAGAAAAATAGCATTGGATTTCGAGGTTGACAAGCTGACAAATTCAATCCAAAATACTTTTTCAGGCGATAGCTTTCCTACGGATGTAAGCCGTTTGGTGAAAACCGATTTGAAACAGGTTACAAAGAAAAATGAATGGGCTTTTAATTGGAAAACTGAACTTGATGACAATACAAAAGAGGTTTATAAGCTGACAATTAGTAATAACCCTAACATCATTCAAGGTCTTTTGAGCCTCACGATTGAGCCAGACCATGTTTACATGGACTTACTTGAAAGTGCTCCCTTTAACCGTGGAAGAAATAAAATATATGAGGGGGTTCCAGGAAACTTAGTTGCTTACGCCTGCAAAATTTCGTATCGAAACGGGTTCGATGGCTATCTATCTTTCACAGCAAAGACCAAACTCATTGACCATTATATTAAAACCTTAGACGCTTATCATTTTGGCGGACACCTTATGATAATAAATACTATTGCAGCAAATAAACTTATTGATAAATATTTTAAAAGCATATAAACATGGGACACATTAAAGAACCAGACGGTGTTGACTTTGTAATTAACGGAAAGCCTTTGACAGAAAAAGAAAAAAAGGCAATCAGCGAATTTATCAAAGCAGACAAAGAAAAAATCGCAAAGCAAAAGGCTCGTAGGACAAGCATTGCAACACGGACAAAAAAGGTAATTGCTTAATACAACTTTCTACGGCTGACAAGAAGCACGAACCGCCAACAATTGGGTTTTCTGCTATGCTGGCTGACGAATATATTCTCATCATTTTATCGCTATCAGCCCATATCCGGCTGAACGAATAAATCTCAACTGTATAACTTAACTTCGACTTCAGTTTTTTCAATCAGCTTCTGTTCCAGGCTGACGAATCATAGAATATCAGCACAGCAGAAAGCCCTAACTTCCCCAGCAAATCACTCTTTTTTCCCTTCCAACATGGGCACAAAACTAAAGCGGTCAAACACTTCAGTATGTAGTTCATTATTTTCTTTTTTGATGATCCGTTTCATAACCTGTATTTCACCTGTGCCTATGGGCAACACCATCATTCCACCGACTTTCAATTGATTGATAAGTTTTTCAGGAACATCCGGTGCGGCAGCAGTAATCAAAATTTTATCAAATGGCGCATAAGTAGGTAAACCCTCGTAGCCATCACCATAAAAAAATTTTATGTTGCGGTACTTTTTTAGGTACGCAAAATTTTTGTTTGATTCATATAATTTTCTTTGCCTCTCAACAGTGAATATATGTGCGCCTAATTCTGCTAAAACACAAGCCTGGTAACCACTACCGGTTCCTATTTCTAATATTTTCTCAAATGGTTTTACTTCCAGCAATTGTGTTTGATAAGCTACTGTATAAGGTTGGGAAATAGTTTGTTTTTCAGCAATTGGAAATGCTTTATCCTCATATGCCACCTTATCGAATGCAGAATCTAAAAAAAAATGTCGGGGAATTTTTTTTATCGCTTCCAGCACACGTTCATCCTTAATGCCTTTGTCGCGAACTGTTTCTACCAGCTTTTCTCTTAGACCCTTGTGACGGTAAGAATCGTCAAAGTTCCTCATGGGGCAAAGATAGCTTTGCAGAGAATGATAGAGCAAAATGCATTTCCGGTAATTTTATAAATGGTGCAACACCACATTATACTTGCATTGGGGTGGATAGTTTTCTGTGTAATGCACAGTGTTTTTGCAAGCATACGCATCAAAAATAAAATACAGGGTTTGTTAAAAAACCATCATGTTTATTACCGCTTTTATTACACAATTTTTGCCCTCATCACATTTGTTGCGCTGCTCTACTACCAGGTAACTATTTATTCTCCTTTGTTATACAGCCATTCCGGAATAAGTTTGATTGCAGGAGGTATTGTTTCTGTAGTGGGGGCTGTAATTATGATTATTTGTATTAAAAAATATTTCATGCGCCTTACAGGTTTGCGGAGCATTATTACAAATGATAAAAAAACAAGTGAACTAATAATAACAGGCATCCACAAACATGTACGTCACCCGCTTTATTTAGGTACGTTTATTTTTATCTGGGGTTTATTTATAATTATGCCTTACCTGTCGCTGCTTATATCAAATATCATCATTACTGTTTATACGCTGATAGGAATAGGATTTGAAGAGAAAAAACTGGAAGAAGAATTTGGAGAGAGCTATAAAGCTTATAAAAAACAGGTGCCGAAAATTTTACCTTTTAATTTCATCCGTTAGCATACAACCCCCTGAATTAGTTGCCCAGCCTCATTTCCATGATTATTGTTTGGATCTTCTCATGTAACTGTTTTTCCACTTTCTCATAATTCGAAGGTGCATCTAAACGTGTATTTACAGAGAAGTAAAATTTAATTTTTGGTTCTGTGCCGGATGGCCGTGCACTTATTTTACTGCCATCTGCTAAAACAAACTGAAGCACATTTGATTTGGGTAACTCAATTGGGGCAGTTTCTCCCGTTACCAGATTTGTTTTTGTTTTCTTTTCATAATCCAATAAGTCTGTCACCTTGCTCCCTGCCAATTCTGTGGGCGGATTACTTCTAAATTTCTCCATCATATCTGCAATTTGCTGTTGCCCGTTTCTGCCTTTTTTTGTAATGGAAATTAAATGTTCTTTATAACATCCATATTGAATATACAAATGAAGCAGCTTCTCAAATAAGCTTCTGCCTTTTGCTTTTTCATATGCGGCCATTTCGCACAAGATGGCTACTGCGGAAATTGCGTCTTTATCCCTTATCTGCGACCCTATCATTAATCCATAACTTTCTTCGCCGCCAATTACATAATTTTCTTTTCCCTCTTTTTCACGTATCAATTCCGCTATCCATTTAAAACCTGTTAATACATTATAACATTTTACACCGTTTTGTGCTGCAATTACATCAATCATGTCTGTAGTAACAATGGTTTTTACTACCATGTCGTTTGGTTGTGCAATACCCTTCTCTTTCCTGCTCTCTATCATATAATTAAAAGCAAGCACGGCAGTTTGATTTCCATTCAGCAATACCCATTTGCCACTGCTGTCTTTAACGCCAATACCTACCCTGTCAGCGTCCGGATCAGTTCCTAATAGAATATCTGCATTTATTTCTTCCGCCTTTTCGAGGCCAATCCTCATGGCTTCACTTTCTTCCGGGTTGGGATAAACAACTGTGGGAAAGTTTCCATCCGGCATACTTTGCTCTTCAAGAACATGAACATTCTCAAAGCCGAATTCCTTTAATACCTGCGGAATTAACGTTATTCCTGTGCCATGTATGGGAGTAAAAACTATCATTAAATCCTTTTGCTGTTGGATAATATCAGGATACACACTCAGGCCTTTTAGCATTTCTACATACGCCTTGTCCACCTCTTCGCCTATAAGTACAATGTTTTCTTTATTGCCATCCCATTTTACCTCATCTACGCTTTCAATTTTTTCCACTTCAGCAATTACATTCGTATCATGAGGAGGCACCAATTGCCCGCCATCATCCCAATAAGCTTTATACCCATTATATTCTTTAGGGTTATGCGATGCAGTACAGACCACACCTCCCTGGCATTTAAACCGGCGTATTGTAAAAGAAAGTTCGGGTGTAGGGCGCAAATCTTTAAAAAGAAACACCTTTATATCATTAGCTGCAAACACTTTTGCTGTGGTTTCTGCAAAAAACCGGCTATTGTTGCGACTGTCATGTGCAATTGCTACTCTTATCTCCTCTCCTGGAAAACTTTTCTTTAAATAATTAGCATACCCCTGTGTTGCTATTCCTACGGTATATTTATTCATACGGTTAGTGCCAATACCCATTAAACCCCGCAAGCCGCCAGTACCAAATTCTAAATTCTTATAAAAAGCATCTGCTAATTCTTCCGGGTTAGTAGCTTGTAATTGGTTTATTTGATCCTTTACATCTTTTTCAATGCTGCCATTGAGCCAGGTGTTGATATTCTGTTGAATTACTGCATCCATTATTTCTTTTTGTATTTGTAAGAAACTATCTGGAAAGTTATTGTTTTTTGAACTTCAATCTTAAAACAATAGCCGTACGTAAATTTGTTGCTTGAAGAAGAAGTTATTTATATTTCTCGTTTCTCCTATTTTTTCAATTTTGTTGTTTGCCCAGGATTCAGTTGTATATTATAGATTTTATAAACCTGATTCTGTTACATTACAAAAAAGACAATTAACTGCAGCAGGTGTTACACTAGGGAGCTATAGTGGCACTTTAATCCTGTTAAATAGTGCATGGTATAATAACTATAAAAAAACTTCTTTTCACGTTTTTAATGATGCTAAGGAATGGCAACAGATGGATAAGCTCGGACATGTGTGGAGTGCCTATCATATCAGCCGGGCCACATCAGCTATGTGGCAATGGGCTGGTTTATCCAGGAAAAGATCTGTGGTAGCAGGCAGCCTGAGTAGTTTAGGATTTATGACTGCAATTGAGTTCTTGGATGCATACTCTTCAAAATGGGGTTGGAGCTGGACAGATGTGAGTACAAACTTTTTTGGGACATCCTTATTTGCTGCACAGGATTTTGTATGGGAAGATCAAAAAGTATTATTAAAGTTTTCATCTTTCCCTATAGCTTATAATGCATCTCTTAAACCCAGAGCAGATGAATTGTATGGGAACAATTTTCAATCGCGACTACTTAAAGACTATAACGGCCAAACCTACTGGCTGAGCTTCAACCTAAAAAGCTTTTTACCTAATCAAAATTTTCCTGCCTGGATTAATATAGCTGTGGGTCACGGTGCAAATGGTATGTTTGGGGGTTTTGAAAATATTGCCTACGATGAAAATGGGGCTGTTTCTTTTTACCGGCCTGATATCAAACGCTACCGGCAATGGTATTTATCGCCGGATGTTGACTGGACGCGTATAAAAACCAACAAGAAAGGCTTGGGGACATTTTTTTCTTTATTAAATGCCATTAAAATCCCGGCACCCGCATTGGAATACAGCAATGGTAAATTGCATGGCAGATTGATAGCATTTTAATGCAGCCATGCACCTGTAATTATATTATCCTTAGTTTCTACAGTAATATGTTCCTGTAAGGTTGTACCAATTGTAAGCCCCACATAATCGGGTTGCACAGGAAATAACTTATGGCTTCTTTCCACCAGCACAAGCGATTGTATTTTCCTTGGCTGATAATCAAGAAAAGGCTTTAAAGCAAATAAAAGAGTTTTGCCGGTGTTAGCAACGTCATCAGTAACTATAATAACCTTGTTATTGAAGTCCAAGTTAGAATCAACCTGCGCATCCAAAGGTTTTCTTTTGTTAAGGGAAATGGTTACTACTTCAATAGTAGCTGAGGTGATCTGCTTTAGCTGTTCAGCAAGGTGCACTGCCAATACAACTCCATTGCCTGCAATACCGGCAATTATCAATGATGCTTCATCAGAATTGTTTTCAGCAATTTGAAAACTCATTCGTCGTATTTTTCGCTGAACACCATCCGCTGTAAGAATACAATTCTTTGTAGAAATATCTGGCTCCATGAACTATTTTTACAGCCGTTAAATTAGCAACTATCTTTTATATGCAGCTTGCCCAGCAAATATTGTTTATACTATTACTTGCAACCGCAATATTGTTGTTTGTAAAGCAGGTAAAGTTTATAAAACGAAACATCAATTTAGGCCGTGATGAAGAATTGAAAGATAATCCATCTGCCCGCTGGCATAACGTATTACTGATGGCATTCGGGCAAAAACGGATGTTTGAAAAGCCACTGGTTGCTATAATGCATTTCGTAATATATGCCGGCTTTATCATTATTAATATTGAAATTCTTGAAATTATTTTAGACGGGATTTTTGGAACCCATCGCTTGTTTGCACCCTATTTAGGCAGTGCATACTCCTTTGTAATAAACTTTTTTGAGGTACTTGCTTTTTTAGTGCTCGCATCCTGTGTTATTTTTCTGCTGCGCAGGAATGTTGTAAGAGTACGGCGTTTGAATATGCGTGAACTGAATGGTTGGCCTCGTAGCGACGCCAATTACATTTTACTTTTTGAGATTGTGTTGATGACATTGTTTTTAATGATGAATTCATCTGACAGAGCATTGCAGGTTCGTGGTCATGAACATTACTCCAACGTAGGGAGCTTTTGGATCTCCGGTATTATTGCACCGGCATTTCAAAACTTAAATTCCAATACTTTAGTAGCAACAGAACGCACAGCATGGTGGCTGCACATTGCAGGAGTTTTTGTATTCCTCAACTATTTGCCTTTCTCAAAGCATTTGCATATTGTACTCGCTTTCCCTAATACATAC
>JBHENB010000069.1:391-11013 GCA_046262255.1 Chitinophagaceae bacterium | reverse complement strand
ATCAAATGGTTCATTAACTAACTGGCCGTTTCGCATAAACCCTTTGCCTAAAAGTGTATTACGCTGTTGATAAATAAGATTACTTTTTAAAACCGGCTGCTGGTAAATTATTTTGCCGGAAGCATCATAAAACTTTATCGGGTTTGTAGTGCGATTTTGTTCTTCATTTAATGCAATGGATAAACGATGCAGTATCTGAACGCTATCATAACCCATATTGTTCAAAGAGGTATGAATATAATCCTGCCCCAAAAACTCGTATAACCTGTTGAAGGCATCATTATCACTTACAAGAAAAATTTTTTTTATGTAGTGTTCTATGGTTGGCCTGCCATCCTCGCTGGTGGGATCATTAAAAACTCCGGTGAGATCTTCAGATAATGCTTCTGTTACCATCGTTGTATTCCGGTTCAACCCCGGAATCTTCAATTCATTTATTTTTTGAAGAGCCAAAGCTGCTATTGGCATTTTTACAGTAGATGCCGGATAGAAATACTTATTCGGTTCAACGTTAAAGTAATAATTTGTAAAAACAGGTTCGTTATTTTCTCTTCTGTCCACCTGAGTATAAATAATTTGAACCTGCCATTTGGCGTTATGTTTTAACAGCGAATCAAAATGATGTGGGTATTGTTTTAAGAGATCAATTAGAAAATTATCTGTTCTTGAACTGGCATGGGCAGTCTTTATTTCCATGTTTGGGGTGGCCACTTTTCTTGCAGTTTTACAGCTAATAAAGGTTGCAGGAACAAAAAAAAATAAAAAAAAGAACGCATTTGTTCTCATAATCAATAAAAATAGCGCTTAAAACATTTTAAGTAACGATATAACAGTGTTGCTGCTCCTTTTTCAATCCTTGAATTTATGCTGAAAAAGCTATCTTTGCACCTCTCAAAAAATCCCTCCCCCTGCACTTTGATGAAGTAGCGGTAACAAGAGGTTTAAAATCTTTTTTATGCAATTGAAAAGTTTGGTTCGTTTCTTCACCATTCTTCTAATAATATATTCTGTCTACGAACTTTCCTTTACCTGGGTAGTACGCAGCCATGAAAAAAAGATGGCTGCCCGTGCAAAAAGAGAAGCAGGCATTGCCTTTCATCCGGCGCAACAAAAATATCCAGGAAATAAGCAATTGCAGCTTCTTTATCAGGATTCATTAGATGAATTTTATAAACAACGGTTGAAGCGTTTACTGGATAGTACTAAGGACAAAACAGTTCATTACGGACCTACCGGTTCAATAAGTTATCAGCAGGCAAAAGAAAACGAGCTGAATTTAGGACTGGACCTGCAAGGCGGCATTAATGTGACAATGGAGGTGGAACTGAGTGGGTTGCTGCGGTCCATGACCAACAATTCCAAAGACCCTGTTTTTTTGAAAGCATTAGACAATGCTAACCGAAGAAAAGCAAACAGCGATGCAGATTTTGTAACCCTATTTGCCGATGAATATGAAAAGCTTAATCCAAACGGACGTCTTGCCTCGCTGTTTGCAACACCAGGCCAGGATCGCATAAAAATTACAGACACAGACGATAAAGTAATTACAGAAATACGTAAAGAAGCAAGAGACGCTTTCGACCGTACATTCCGGGTGTTGCGTACCCGGATAGACCAGTTTGGTGTAGCACAGCCAAATATAAATCCGGATAGAGACCGTGGAATTATTACTGTTGAGTTGCCTGGCATACAAGACCAGGAAAGAGTAAGAAAATATTTACAGTCATCTGCCAACTTACAGTTCTGGGAAGTTTACAATATAAGTGAAGTTGCCCCCAGTATTCAAAAAGCAGATGAGGCATTCAATATTTTAATGGGTGGTAAAAGTGCTGATACTTCATCTGCAAAAGCCGACACAACTTCAAAAGCTTCCGGAACCTTAAAAGACACAAGTGGTACCCTGTCAGAAGAATTAAAAAACACCCCCGATACTGCCGCAAAGGCTGCTGATGCCAAAGACATCCGCAAATCGTTGTGGTCCTTTATTCAGTTTTCAATAAACCCAACTACCGGTGAGGCAGTTGATAATGGCCTGATTGGATATGTTCAAATTAAAGACACCGGAGTTGTACGGAGTTACATTGAAAATCCTGCCGTGAAAAATAATTTTCCTGCAGACTTAGCATGGATGTATGGTATTCCGGATATAGATCAAAACAAAAAGAAGTCACCTTTTGTTGCTCTTTATGGTATTAAAACTTTTGGCAGAGATAAGGCTAAACTGGAAGGTGAATCCGTAATTGATGCCCGTTCTGATTTTAATCCTACCACCGGTCAGCCTGAAGTTTCTATGAGAATGAATCCTGCAGGCTCACGTATTTGGGCAAACTTAACAAGAGCTAATAAGGGAAAGTTTGTTGCAATTGTTTTAGATAACATCGTTTATTCCGCACCACGGGTAAACGATGTAATTGAAGGCGGTAATTCCAGCATCTCCGGTGCCTTTTCTGCCGAAGAATCCACTGACCTTGCAAACATTCTAAAAGCCGGTAAATTACCTGCGCCTGCAAAAATTGTTCAGGAACAAGTTGTTGGTCCTACACTTGGTAAAGATGCTATCAAGGGGGGTATGACGGCGTTCGCCATTTCTTTCATTGTTATCTTTTTACTGATGCTGGTTTATTACAATACCAGTGGTTGGGTGGCTAACATTGCTTTAATACTGAACCTGTTGTTTACTGTTGGTGTCCTAACAGGTTTAGGTGCTACTTTAACAGCACCTGGTATTGCAGGTTTGGTGTTAACTATAGGCATGGCGGTAGATACCAACGTACTTATTTATGAACGTATTAAAGAAGAATTAACCAGAGGAAAGAGTTATACACAGGCAATCAACGATGGTTACCGGCGTTCGTTACCGCCTGTTTTGGATGGCCACGTAACAACCTTATTAACAGCCATAATTCTCTTTTCTTTTGGATTAGGGCCGGTAAAGGGTTTTGCCACTACACAAATCATTGGTATCCTTTTATCATTGTTCTGCGGCATCCTGGTTAGCCGCTGGGTTACTGACTGGTTTACAAGTAAAAAACGCCACCTTGAATATTTCACCGGTATTTCAAGAAAGGTTTTTCAGCATGCTAATTTCAAATTTATTGAGTATAGAAAGGTTGCTTATATAATCTCGTTGTTTGTTTTAGGGCTGGGTATAGCATCGTTATTCAACGGCTTTGATTATGGTGTCGAATTCAAAGGTGGCCGCAGCTATATTGTAAGGTTTGATAAGCCTGTAGATGTAGAGCAGGTACGTGGTAGCCTTAAAACTGCTTTTGGTGAAAGCCCAGTGATCAAAACCATTGGTAGTAACAATCAGTTAGATATAACTACAGCTTACCAAATCGAAAACAGCAGCCCTGAAGCAGCAACATTGGTGGAAACAAAGCTGTTGGAAGGTTTACGTAATTATTTACCTGCGGGTATTAATTATCAACAATTTATTGAGCGGCACCGGTTGGGATCTACCACGGTATTGCCAACCATATCCGATGATCTAAAAGCCGGAGCTAAATGGGCAGCATTTTGGTCGGTATTAGTTATTTCACTTTATATTTTTATGCGCTTCCGAGATTGGCGTTACTCGTTAGGTACTATTGCCGCTTTATTGCATGATGTATTGGTAACACTGATTGTATTTTCTTTTGCCAGGAAAATAGTGCCTTTTCCACTGGAAATTGATCAGCACTTTATAGCAGCAGTATTAACGGTGATTGGTTTTTCCACGAATGATACGGTGGTGATCTTTGACCGGATCCGCGAATACAGCCGGCAACTGGTAGGTCAGCCAAAAGAAATAATCATCAACCGGGCAATCAATGATACTCTTAGCCGTACTCTAATGACATCGCTTACTGTGTTCATAACCCTTTTAATTTTGTTTTTAGTAGGTGGTGAGGTGACCAGGGGCTTTTCATTTGCAATGCTGATTGGTGTAATTGTAGGTATTTACTCTTCGGTATTTGTAGCCGCACCGGTGCTGGTTGATCTTGGTACGAAAAGATTGGGTGAAGAAGACCTGATTCCTGAGGAAAGAAAGCATAAGACAAAGCCCGTAATCGCTAAATCATAACACTTAATGAAAGAAGTCTCTTTACAGAGGCTTCTTTTTTATCTGGAATATGTTGCAGGTGTTACTTTCATTTTTGATCCTGAAGCCGATGCCTTAAATCCTTCCCGGAAAAAATAAAAAGTAATAAATAAAACTGCAAGCACAATAAATATCCAGCCAATAAGTAAATTGGTAGTGTTTCTTGTTTTTATTGAACTCTCCAGCTTATGATTGGATTGCACTTCCCGATCACCTACGAGTACAGCATGTTGCATATTTTGGCGCAACACTCTTTGAGCAGTTACCGGCGGAAGCAAACTGGAATTTGGTTCTGCATGAAACATTATTTGTTGTTCTTTCTGCTGAAATGTGCCAACGCCGTTCCAGTTAAATGTTTCTTTATTCAACGTGTCTTGCATCCACATTCCAAAGTTCTGTAATTCACTTTCAGCAGAAGTGTGCTCCTGATTTAACTGAGTGCAAAAAAAATCAATTTGCTGCACAGGCACCGAGGCTTGCTGATGGTACTCTACAGAATATGCCGGAGGGTAAATAAGCTTATCGGCGACATCTAAATAAGCAGGCTTTCGTTTTAATTCAAGGCTTCCGATGTGTGGAATAGAAACGTGTTTGTACCGGAACAAATATTTTGTAAGTAATGGAAGCACTATTTATTTTTTTGCTCAATGGACAATACGACACCGCCTAAAAAGTTAAATCCATATACAGGATATTGATGCCAGCGTTCGTACTCATTGCTCATCAAGTTATTGAATTGCGCCCATACCTTTACGTTTTTAACTACAGCAAATTCCAGCCCAGCGCTTAAATCCATAGCACCCTTGCCTCTTTTACTTCCATCTTCTGACAAATACCACGGTGTACTGAAAGCGTACATGTCCCCCTTAACATACAAATCTTTTAGTACCTGTATCCGGATAGCTGTTCTTAATTCAAGTGGTATTAAGCCCCAGGGGTTTGAATTTTCTTTAAGGTTCATATAGCGGTTTACAGTAAGTCCGGTAAGCATGGAAAATCTTTCTCCAACATTATAGCCTACTTCCCCGGAAACATTAATTGCTTTCATGGAAGGTTCTGTTACAACCATAAAAGATTTTCCACTTGATGTATCATTTACAAAGAGTGGCTGATTAGTATAATTATTAAAGCCGATTTTAGCACTATAAGTAAGATGATCTGTAACAGAACCTTTAACGCCTCCGTAAATCTCTTGTATACTTGAAGTTGTAATGGTTTCCGGAGCCCATATCCATGGATTTAGGCTTGTTAAATAATGGTAAGAGTTTTTACGTAAGTGCCCTATCCATCCTGCCTGTATTGTGAATTGCCTGTCAACAGAACTTAACTCTGCCATTATATTGGGAAACAATTTGAAGCCCTCACTATCCCACGAGGGCTTAATGCCTGCCTGTATATTAATGTTTGATTTTTTATAAAAAATGGAGGGAGAAAAAACAAAATAATTGTTTGTGATCGCATCTTTTGAATCGGGCGAATACCGGGTAAAATCTGCTGTTAGTGCCACTGCTACCTCAAATATATTACCTATAGTTTTGTTTAGCGGTAAGTGAATATGAGTATTGCTTTCTGTATTGTTCAACCTATCCTTAAAAAGATTTAATTCTGCCTCAGGTGCATATGATAATCCAAATGCAGTACGGTTAATGTTGCGAAAACTTAGCCTGGTTGTAAAAGTTTGCAGCTTCACTTCTAATGAATCTTCATCAATTTCTAACGTTTTTGGCTCAAATCCATACTTATTGAAATTCTCTTCCTTAGCACCAACACGCCCATTCCACTCCAAGTGTTTAGAGGTTTGAAGAAATCCTGTTACATCAATGTTGGTCGTTTTGTAATTCTGAAACTTTATTTTTCCTTTTGAATTAGTATGAAAGCCATAAAGGTTAACGCCTGCAGTATTGCCGTTGCCCAAAGAAAGACCGGTTTCCAGGTAAGGATTTTTCAAACTGCCATACCCCAATTTCACATAATTCCAGTTATCCCATATTCCGCCAGTGTCAATTGCTAAAGCAAGTGGCCGAAGCATACCGGGCTGATAAGCAAAATTTAAATTCTGATTAGGAATATTATATAACAACCTTGGACGTGTAGTATCCACAGTTGCAGGTGAGGCATTTAAATTAATCTTCGCAGCTTCTTTTAATGTTGGTTTAAAGGTTGAAGTTATATCTACAGAACGCCTTTTTATGGTGTCCTGCGCAAAAGAATTAATGCCATTGGAACAAACAAAAATTAATAATAAGTATCGCATGCTTTGATGGAATAACATTCCGGAAAATCTATTTTTCAAGTTGCTTTTTGATTTAGTTTCTTAATCGTACTTACTCAGCTGTTGACTGTTGACTGCTGACTGTTGACTTTATTGTCCTCCCACTTTACTTGCTTTATTTTCTTCCTCAATCACCTGGTTCAGCTTTCTTTGCGCTTCCTGTTTCAGTTCCATATTTAAACTATTTTCCACTACACTTTGAAATGTTGCTTTTGCATTAAAATAATCTTTCTGTTTGAAGTAAACGTCTCCAAGAATTATATAAGCCTTTGTTACCCAAAATTCATAAGACCCGGATTTATTAATTACTTCAAACGCAGCTTTTTCGGCGTCTTTCAACCTATCTACAGCAAACCAGCTATTAGCAATTTCATATCGGGCTTCAGCAGCTAATGCACCTTTGTTTACAGCTACAACCGATTTGAATGCATTTATTGCCGCATCAAATTGCCCGGCAAGTTGTGCAGATTTTCCAATGACCATATTTGCTAA
Source organism: Chitinophagaceae bacterium (assembly GCA_046262255.1). Lineage (GTDB taxonomy): Bacteria > Bacteroidota > Bacteroidia > Chitinophagales > Chitinophagaceae > Flavisolibacter. The sequence continues at coordinate 4,165 of JBHENB010000069.1, read as the reverse complement.
TGCCTTATCGTCGGAAGTGCTGCCTTTCAAAGCAACTAATTCTTTTGCATTTTCAGAAGCTTCTGTCCACTTTTGTTGTTGATACTGGCTTCTTAATAACCCCCGCATTGCTTCTAACCTGTTTTCCTGCGATCCGGTAATTTGCTTTAACTGCCCATAGAATCTTTCTGCCTGAGGGTAATTTTTTAATTCAAAAAAGTTGATACGTGCAGCCTGCAATACCGCTTTTTCTGCAAACTTGTTTGGTGCTCTTTCCGCTACAATTGCATAAGCTTCTATGGCGTTATTCCAATTTTTACCGGTAGCGTAAATTTCGCCTTTATAATAATTAGCATCAATACTATACGCACCATCAGGAAAACGCCGCAAATAATCATTAAATGCATTCAAAGCTGGGGTGGTATTGCCCTGTCCGTCCGACAGGCGGGCGTTCTGATATTGGATCTCTGCGGAAGCATAAGCCAAAGAATCTTGTGTATTTACAGATAACGGCCTTCCTGCCTGCCGCATTACTTCAGCATATTCATTTGGATTGCCCTGCTCCACGTAAATAGTACGCAGGTTTTCCAACGCGTCTTCCGTTTCCGGTGAATTTGGATACGTATTTACCAATTGTTTGTATTGTGCTATCGCTTCTGTATTGTTATTTAGATTGTAATGTGCAATTCCTAATTTTAAGTGCGCCTGGGGCTTTAAGCTACTGTTAGTTGTAGATTTAATAATAGTGTTCAGGTAGGGAATTGCTTCACGAAAACGTTCTTCGGCAAGGTAAGAATTTGCAACTTCCATGTTGGCGTCTGTAACTAAAGATGACTTCGGAAATTTCCGGATCATTGTATTCATTAAAGTTGTTTTCTCTGTGGAATTGCTAATTCCTGCTATCATAGCTTTTTGAAATGTAGCATAATCTTCGGAGGCCCATGACATACGGATTATGTTATCATACATGCTTTTTGCCTGCCCATAATTTCGGTTCATGTAGTAAACATCGGCAGTACGCACATATGCATCCTGGGTTATTGGATCTGAATTCAAGGATACATTTCTTGCCAGCGGCTCAAAAAATGTTTGTGCTACATTATAATTCTCCTTGCGGTAGTAAGTATAGCCTAAGTTGTACTTAACCGTACGTTCATTTGCTTCGCCGCTTGTTGGTGCACCTGCATTTAGATAAGCGTGGTAGTAACGTATAGCATCATCTACCCTGTTATTTCGGTATGCAATTTCGCCTTTCCAGAAATTGATTAATGGCAGGACAGATGCATTGTTTTGGTCCTTCAAAGCTTTGTTCAGTAAAGCATCTGCTTCTGCAAGCATTCCATCATTTATCAATTCTGTGGCCCGGCCATATAGTATCCGCGGATATAACCTGCGGGTGTTGGCAGAGGGATATTGTAACCCTTCTATTAAAGCCAGTGCATCCCTATAGTTATTTGTATTAGCCAAAGCTCCAACCAGTAATTCAGTGGCTTCATCATTGTATTGGGAGTTTGGATAATCATTTAAAAACGAACGCAAGCTTTTCAGAGCCTCATCCTGGTATCCCAACTCGTAAGAAAGCTTTGCATAATTAAATCGTGAAATTTCTCTTTGTGTTGGATTACTGTTATTAACCGAGCTAAATAAGAATGCGTTCCGGGCATTTGGTTTTTGATTGGTTCTTAGATAAGAATCGCCAAGCAAATACATAGAATGCTGGCTTAAGGAATCTTCTTTTCCGCTTAATTGCTTAAAGCCTTCAATTGCCTTTTGCAGTTGATTAGCCTGGTAATAAGAATACGACAACTCATATAAGTCTTCCCTTCGTACTTTATCAGACCGGTTTACATAATCTTCTAAATAAGGAAGTGCCTTTGCGTATTCTTTTCTTTCAAAGTATGCATGTCCTAAAAGTTGTTTCAGTTCCAGATCGTAGTGCTGTGATTTGCCTTGTTGAATTTTGCTTTCTGCATACTTTATCGCTTCGTCTTTTCTTCCTTGCACATAATATATCTGCGCAATGTAATAAGGCACTACAGCTTCGTATGCCGGCTCATTTTCAACTACCCGAAAGCTTTCCAAAGCCTCCCGGTAATTTTTATCGCGGAATGCAATAAAACCATAATAATAATTTGCATCTATATAATTAGGATCGTCCTTAACCTGCCGGATAGAGTTCAATAAAGGCTTTGCCTGGGCAAACCGCTGCAAAGTAAAATACGAGTACCCCTGATGGAATTTCAAATCAGCAACTTCCCTGTTGTTGAGGTTAGCAATATTTGCTCCTTCATACAGATCTACAGCATCTGTAAATTGCTGCTTACGAAAATAATACTCCGCAAGATGAAAGTTCATCATTTGCACACGGGGGTTATTCTTTGTAGTAGTAATATATTGTCTTGCATCATATTCAGCACGCCCTTCATTCTGCTTTAATGCCGCTGCGGTTGTATAATAATCTATTTCCTGTGCTACCAGTTGATTGTTAACTCTATCGGTTTCTGTGAGTGATTGTTGTAGTTCCTTTAATAAGGGGTATGCAAGATTGTACTGCTCTTTTTGAAAGTATTCTTTTGCAATATCAAATTTTGCAAACGAATTGTAACCAGTAAAAGTTTGTTGGGAAAAAGAAGAAAATGCAATGAGGAGAAAAAAAAATAACGGGTAGTATTTCTTCATGTTACAGAACTTTTGCCATTGAAGCGATAACGCTATAAGTTTAGAAATATTTTGAGGTTGTATAAACATCATCTCAAAGAAGTAGTTTTTTATTTATTGTAAAACAGGTTTAACAAAACATTGGTAGTGATAGCAAGGCACGACATAAATACATTTGTTTGTATCATTGCCGCCACAAAAGTATAGTATGAAAAAAATGTTCAGCACAAAGGCATCTGATGCCCCATTTTCCTTAGCAACTTTTATTTTAAGAGTTGGTGCCGGAGGAATAATCCTTGGTAAACATGGCTTTGGTAAAATGTTGACCTTTTCAGAAAAAGCAGCAACTTTTGCTGATCCGTTCGATTTAGGACCATCTGTGTCATTAGGTATGGTAGTATTTGCTGAATTTTTCTGTGCGGCATTAATAGTACTTGGTTTATTCACCCGCTTCGCCTGCATACCATTAATTATTGCTATGACAGTTGCTTTAGGTCATGCACATAAATGGAGAATTTTAGGCGACGGTTCCGGGGCAGCAATATTTCTTGTCTGCTTCCTGAGTATTTTATTTTTAGGACCGGGGAAATTCAGCCTTGACAAGTTTATTGGGAAATAGCTTATACACGGTAATAATCGCCACGCCAATTTTTTATTTGCTTTTTGATAGCGTTATTGCTTAAATTTTCATTAGCAGCTCTTTGTGCTAATCCTACAAACTCTTCGTCTGATGCAAACCGTAATGCAACAATTTGCTTAATTTTTAAGCGGTTATCTAATAACTTACCTGTCAAGGCAAAGTGGCGTAAATTCTCTTCGGCACGGATAGCCCTGTCCTGTGCTTTTAATGGAAAGGCACGAGCATACAAATACAATCCAACCAATATCAAAGACACCACTACTAATAAGGAAGCTGAGTATAGATTTTTGTCTGATGAGTTAACAACATTTACAATACTGCCAATAAGCACTGCAACGATAGCTGTGCTGATTACATAATTGTATATTGGAACCATTTGCCGGTGATTTTTGTAATTCTGTTCTGCCATAAGATGGTTTAAAGTTTAAGGTTTATGATTTATGATTGATTATTTATTAGCTGAGTTCGAAATTAGTTCCGCATTTTCACTATTAACT
>JBHENB010000069.1:0-381 GCA_046262255.1 Chitinophagaceae bacterium | reverse complement strand
ATGAGGCAGAGCCATTATAGTTATTCACTATAAAAGAAAAAATATAATCACCTTCCTTTGAAGCATGATAACCACAAAAACCCTTCACATCGCGGATGGTGCCGCTTTTCATTTTCATGTTATTAAATTCCGGCAACGATGCATAAAAGCCATTAAACCAATTTTGCTTTTTTGCATGTTGTAAAATCCGCACCTGTGCCTTAGTTGTTACACGATTCAGTGGGGATAATCCTGATCCATCCACCATGTTTAATTCCGTTTTTGAAATGTCTTTGCCACTCCAAAAGTCTTTTATTATTCTTATTCCTTCGTCTGTGGATCCTTGTTGTTTTTGTTGAAAAGCAATTGTCTTTACCAGAGCCTCTCCACAAAGGTTAATAC
>JBHENB010000068.1:0-11021 GCA_046262255.1 Chitinophagaceae bacterium | reverse complement strand
ACAAAGCGTACAAGAGTACGCAACAGAAGATTAATAGTAGCACTTTTGCTGGTTACATAATCATCAACATTCATTAATAAGAACTTATAAATAAGTGAAAGAAAGACACAACCTAAGTTCCCCCTACCGGGACAGGAGCTCTAGCCCTGAGCCTGTACCAGCATTTTTTTACCCTTCTCAATTGCATCATCAATAGACCCTACGAGGTTAAAAGCTGCTTCGGGATATTCATCCACTTCGCCATCCATTATCATATTAAACCCGCGAATGGTTTCTTCAATGGGAACCAACACACCTTTTAAACCCGTAAATGCTTCCGCTACATGGAAAGGCTGCGATAAAAAACGTTGTACACGACGGGCACGGGATACTATTAGTTTATCTTCATCACTCAATTCATCCATCCCAAGAATGGCAATGATATCCTGTAATTCTTTATACCGCTGTAAAATCAATTTTACCCTGTTGGCACAATCGTAATGTGCATCGCCAACAACACTTCGCATTAAAATTCTGGATGTAGAATCCAACGGATCCACAGCAGGATAAATGCCTAAGTCAGCAATTTTACGGCTTAATACAGTTGTGGCATCTAAATGCGCAAACGTTGTTGCAGGCGCCGGATCGGTTAAGTCATCTGCAGGTACATAAACTGCCTGTACAGATGTAATGGAACCATTTTTTGTAGAAGTAATTCTCTCCTGCATTACTCCCATTTCGGTGGCAAGTGTAGGTTGGTAACCCACTGCTGACGGCATACGACCCAACAACGCAGATACTTCCGAACCTGCCTGTGTGAAACGGAAGATATTGTCTACAAAGAAAAGAATGTCGCGGCCTTTACCGGTGCCGTCACCATCGCGATAATATTCTGCAATGGTTAATCCGCTTAATGCTACTCTTGCACGGGCACCGGGTGGTTCATTCATCTGCCCAAATACAAATGTTGCTTTAGATTCAGCCAGCTCGTTCATGTTCACCTTACTTAAATCCCAGCCACCTTCTTCCATACTATGCTTGAATCCTTCACCATAATTCATAATACCGGCTTCAATCATTTCCCGCATCAGATCATTTCCCTCACGTGTTCTTTCACCAACACCCGCAAACACAGATACGCCGGCATATGCCTTAGCAATGTTATTGATCAACTCCTGTATCAATACTGTTTTACCAACACCTGCACCGCCGAACAATCCAATCTTACCACCTTTGGAATATGGCTCAATAAGATCAATGACTTTTATACCGGTAAATAATACTTCGGTTGAAGTTGATAAATTTTCGAAAGCAGGTGGTTTGCTGTGTATAGGCCTTCCGTTCACTTTTGATACCGCGGGTAAACCGTCAATAGGATCGCCTGTAACATTAAACAACCGTCCTTTAATGGCTTCGCCGACAGGCATAGTAATAGGAGAACCTGTATCTACCACATTTGCACCCCGGGTCAAACCCTCGGTACCATCCATAGCAATGCAGCGTACACTATCTTCCCCCAGATGTTGCTGAACTTCCAGCACCAGTTTTTCTCCGGAATCTCTTTTTATTTCTAATGCATTTAAAATTTCCGGAAGCTGGCCGTGGAACTGCACATCCACCACAGCGCCAATAACTTGCTTTACCTTACCGTCTTTTGCCATACAAAGCTTTTAGTTAGAACAAAAACATAAAGCCAACCAAAAAGGGGCTTTTATTTTTGGGTGCAAAGGTAAGGGTGCAGGGATAATCTTCGGTTGCTAAAAGTCAGAAAAAATTTGTCTGTGAAGCGTATGTGGGAAAAAGTAAAGAAGATACTGCAATATTGTAGAGCCACGGGAGTTAGGTCTTCGGTAATGCAGCTACTGTTTCTTTTCCAATATTTTTGCGGGCAATTAATTAAGAAAATATTAAATCAGAACATGCAACTGGTGCACATTACTAAATGTCATCTGGATTAGATTTTTACAATACAACTATGAAAAATTTTTTTATTTACATTGTTTTTATTTACAGTTTTTTATTGTCCTGCAGCGCCTTTGAAAAAAATAAAGAACCAAAGAAAGAATCGGAAAAGAAAATTAGTAAACGGGACCTTAGCATAACCAAAGCAAATGCTTACAATGATCTTTTTTTAGACAGTGCTGATGTAGCCAAATTTATTGCAGGAAAAAATTTATCGGACTCTGTCTCCCGCAGAATGCGCAGCTTTTACAATGCCCGTAATTACCAGTATGCATGGTTTTCCAGTAAAGGACTTGCTGAGCAAACTTTTGGTTTTTGGAACCTCCATAATTTCTACACAACTTATTCCGGCAATACTTCTCTCACTGATAAAGCGCTAAAAAGGAAAATGGACAGGTTAGTAACAGAAGATACGTTGTATGTAAGAGCATCAGACAAATCCATAAAAAATACTGAGTTAACGCTAACACAGCACTTTATTGAATATAGTTTAAAAAATTATGAAAAAGGTTTTGTAAAGCGCAAAGAACTGGAACGTTTTATTCCCAGAAAGAAAGAAGACCCTTTGTACCTGGCAGATTCAATTCTTACCAAAAAGCACAAAGACAATAAATATTACGAAGATGTAAATGAAGCATATAAGTTACTTAAAATGGAATTGAACAAATATTACTATATAGCAAAAAGCGGAGGATGGCAGCAAATACCTATAGGAAAACTATCTTTAAAAAAAGGTGCTTCCTCACCTGCCATAGCTCTTATAAAAAGGCGATTGCAACTAACAGGTGATATGCCAGGCACTGATTCCAGCCAGGTATTCAATGATACGCTGGAATTTGCAGTAAGAAATTTTCAGCACAGGCATGGCTTTAAACCAACAGGTATTATTAGCTCAGGAATTATTAAACAAATGAATGTGCCCGCAATAACCCGGGTGAAAGAAATTTTAATAAACATGGACAGGATGCGCTGGATGCCCAATAAACCTAAGGGAAATTTGATTTTGGTGAACATTCCTGAATTTGTATTGCATGTTTTTGAAAATAAGAGTACGGTCTTCGATATGCCGGTAGTTGTTGGCAAAGAAGGTCATAATACAATGATGTTCACCGGCAATTTAAACCAGGTGGTTTTTAGTCCATACTGGAATGTACCGGAAAGTATTGTAGAAAAAGAAATTCTTCCGGCAATGGCAAAAGATTCTGATTACCTCGTAACTCAGAACATGGAAATTACGGGTACTGAAGGTGAATTGCCAGTGATAAGGCAGTTGCCAGGGCCTAAAAATTCATTGGGTAACGTAAAATTTTTATTCCCTAACAGCTTCAATATATATTTTCACGATACACCGGCAAAAAGCTTGTTCAACCAGGAAAGAAGAGCTTTTAGTCATGGGTGCATCCGGTTGAGCGATCCGTTTAAAATGGCGCAATACGTGTTACGTGACCAATCCCAATGGACTCCGGAAAAAATTCTCGAAGCAATGAACAGCGGGAAAGAAAAATTTGTAAAAATCGAAGACCCCATTCCGGTATTCATAACTTATTATACAGCATGGGTAGATGAAATCGGTCAGCTAAACTTCAGAGATGACATTTATAAGCATGATCAAAAGCTGATGCAACGTTTGTTTTAATTAAAAAATTTACTTGCTGTTACATTTGCATCATGACTGCTCTGCAACCTGTTGAGGTAACTTCCGCAAAGTTGGCCAGTGACTTTATCCATGTTAATGTACTTATCAATAAGGATAATCCCAATTACATACGTCCTTTGGACAAAGACATCAATGAGGTATTCAACCCCAAAAAAAATAAAACGTACAGAGCGGGTACAGCTACACGCTGGGTTTTAACCAGGAATGGTGAATTAATTGGCCGAATTGCAGCTTTTGTAAACAAAAAATATAAAAACAAGGGGGACGAAGTACCTGTTGGCGGCATAGGTTTTTTTGATTGCATTAATGACCAAAATGCAGCAAAAATTCTTTTTGATACAGCTAAGGAATGGCTGATGCAAAATAAAATGGAGGCCATGGATGGCCCGATTAATTTTGGCGAAAGAGACCGGTGGTGGGGATTGCTTGTTAAAGGTTTTATACCGCCAGTATATTGCCTCAATTACAATGCTCCTTACTATCAGCAGCTTTTTGAACAATATGGCTTTCAGGTATTTTTTAACCAGCATTGTTTTGGATATGATCCCAAAAAGAAAATAAATCAAAAGATATATGAACGACATGCAGCATTACATGCCAACCCCGCATTTAAAGCAATGCACATCAGGAAAAATCAACTGGAGAAGTTCGCAGCAGATTTCACCATTGTTTATAATAAAGCGTGGGCAGGCCATGGAGGTATGAAACAGTTAAAAAAAGAAGTAGTGCTTAAAATGTTTAATGGTATGAAGCCGGTGATGGATGAAAAAATAAACTGGTTTGTATATCATAATGATGAGCCTATTGCCATTTTTATTAACCTGCCGGATTTAAATCAATGGTTCAAATACCTGAATGGTAAGTTTGATCTGTGGCATAAGCTAAAGTTTCTGTGGATAAGAAGAACAAAGCCTAATAAAAAATTTACAGGACTTGTGTTCGGGATTGTTCCTGAATTTCAAGGCAAGGGAGTTGACGCCTATATAATTGCAGAAGCAGCTAAAGTAGTACAGCCTGGAACTGCTTATACTGAATATGAAATGCAGTGGATTGGAGATTTTAATCCGAAAATGATCAATGTGGCAGAAAATTTCGGAGAAACTTTCCGCACACGCAAACTCATCACCTACAGGTATTTATTTGACAGAGGCAGAGAATTTAAAAGGCATCCAATCATAAGTTGAATGTCTTCACGCTCAAGAAAAATTTTGCAAAACTTATTCACAACGCCATTCACCTGCTAATTTAAGAGGTAATTCGTTTCATATCTTGCAAGCTAATTTGGAATAAATAAGTTTCTCCCTTTAAGGGGTTTGTGTTATATGGAAAAATTCATTGTTTCTGCTCGCAAGTACAGGCCGCAAACCTTTGATACAGTTATTGGCCAGCAGCATATAACCACTACACTAAAAAATGCCATTAAAAACAGGCAACTGGCACATGCTTTTCTTTTCTGCGGACCCCGCGGGGTTGGTAAAACTACCTGTGCCCGTATTCTTGCTAAAACAATAAATTGCGAAAATCAAACCACAGAAGGTGAAGCTTGCAATGAATGTCATTCCTGCAAGTCTTTTAACGAAGGCACCTCCTTTAATATTCACGAGCTGGACGCTGCCAGCAATAACTCTGTTGATGATATAAGAAGTCTTGTAGAACAGGTTCGGTTTTCGCCTCAGGCAGGAAAATATAAAGTATACATTATTGATGAGGTACATATGCTTAGCTCTGCTGCATTCAATGCTTTTCTAAAAACACTGGAAGAGCCACCGCCCTTTGCTATTTTTATTTTGGCCACAACCGAAAAGCATAAAATAATTCCTACTATCCTCAGCCGTTGCCAGATTTTTGATTTTAAGAGAATTACGCTGCAGGACACTGTTGACCATTTAGAAGGTATTGTAAAAAAGGAAGGGATTAAAACGGATGAAGAATCACTTCAACTGATTGCACAAAAAAGTGAAGGTTGCATGCGTGATGCCTTGAGCATCCTGGATAAAATTGTAAGCTTTACCAATAGTGATGTAACATACATTAACACCATTGAACACCTGAATATTTTAGATGCTGGTTACTATTTTAAACTAATGGATTGCATGTTACAGCAAGATTTAGCTGGCGCAATGTTATTGTATGATACTATTGATAAAAAGGGGTTTGAGGGAGATATTGTTTTGAACGGCTTTGCAGAATTTATAAGGAATTTATTAATAAGCAAAGATGAACGTGTAGTTGGGTTGTTAGAAGTGGTGGAAAGCTTTAAAAAAAGATATGCGGACACTGCAAAAAAAACCGAAGCAGGATACCTGATAAGTGCTTTGAACATATTGAACGATGCAGAAATTAATTACAAACAGGCCCGAAATAAACGTTTACATGTAGAATTGGCGTTAATTAAGCTGTGTTATTTACAGCAGGCCCTGCAGATAACTGCACAGGGGAATAGCTTTGAGAAAAAGAAACAAACAGAAGGAGCAAAACCCATAGCATTCAGGAACATTCATCCCATTGCAGTGAAACCGGAGCAGCCGATTGACAAAAAACCCATAGCTGATAAAGAAGTAAAACTGATCATTCAAACTGAGCCCGAAAAAAGTCCAACTGCGTTGCTTGCTGAACAAAAGCAGGAATATGTAACAAAACCGAATGAAAATGGGAAAGCCAAACTCACTACCCTGCAAACTATAAGACAAAAAGTACAGGATAACTGTAATGACGTATCGGCGGTTGACCAGCCGATGGAACTAACTACGCTCAAAAGTGCCTGGGCTAAATATATTGATCAGCTAAAGCAGAAAAAAAATCCTGCCGCACAAAGTTTTGAATTAGCAGACATTGTTGTAAGAGACAGCTTTAGTTTTGAAGTAATTGCTACCAATACTTTACAGCAAAAGTTTCTGGAGATGGAAAGAAATAAGGCTTGTGAATTTCTGCAAAGGCAACTATGCAATCAACAATTAAAATTCAACATCATCTTAAAAGAAAATCCCGACATTTCTTCAAAGAATGATATGCCCTTATCTGCTAAAGAAAAGTATCAGAAAATAATTGAACAATATCCTCTTGTAAAAGAGTTGAAAGACCGCTTGCGGCTTGAGCTTGATTATTAGTCTGAACCTTACTTCCGTAATTGAAGAATAAGCTTGTCTATAGAAAGCACCATTTTTCAATTAAACGTTTTGCTTAATTTCACCCAGTATTTTACTGCTAATAAACTATTGTATGGCCGAAGTTATATTGATGCCCCGTTTAAGTGATACCATGACTGAAGGAGTGATTGCTGCCTGGCATAAAAACATTGGTGATGCTGTTAAGAAAGGTGATCTGCTGGCGGAAATTGAAACAGACAAGGCCACGATGGAGTTGGAAAGTTATAAAGATGGCACACTGCTGCATATGGGCGCAGAACCCGGGGGAAAGATCCAGGTAAATGATCTTTTAGCAATTATTGGTAGCCCGGGAGAAGATATATCCCAACATATTTCCTCAGGTAGTTCTGCGGCTGCTCAGCCGGATATGCAAACAAAAGACATCACAAAAGAGACTGACTTTACAGGCAAAGGGGAAGGTGATGTACCCCCAAAAAACACGGATGCTACAGATAATGCCACTGCTTCATCCAACAATAAAATAGATCCTGGTAAAATGCCTGCCTCGCCGGCAGACAGGGAAGAAGTGGTGCTGATGCCGCGATTAAGTGATACGATGACCGAAGGTGTTATTGCAGCATGGCACAAAAAAGTTGGTGATGATGTAAAGAAAGGAGATGTATTAGCGGATATTGAAACAGACAAAGCAACGATGGAACTGGAGAGCTACAAAAATGGAAAATTGCTTTATCAGGGAGCAGAGGAAGGACAAAAAATTGCAGTAAATGATCTGCTATGCATTATTGGTGAAGAAGGAAAAGTAGATGTAGAAAAGATTGTTGCAGCCTCAAAAGGGGGAAGAGAACAAGAGAACAAGGAACAAGTAATAAGGCCTGACCAGGGAAAAGTGAGGAAGAACAGTGGAGCACAAGCAGGTGCAGACCAACAGGCCGCACAACAACCTTCCCCACAATTAACCCAACCAACTAATCAACCAGTTAACCAATTTACTGATGGCCGACTTAAAGCATCTCCGCTTGCAAAAAGATTGGCTAAAGAAAAAGGCATTGATCTTTCCCGGGTACAAGGCACCGGAGATAACGGCCGTATTACAAAAACAGACATTGACAATTTTGTTCCGCAGACCACAGATCAAAAACAACAAGCAACTGCTACTCAGCCGATTTCCGGACAAGAAGGTTATCAAGATATTAGTGTGTCGCAAATACGAAAGGTAATTGCAAAGCGCCTAAGTGAAAGCAAGTTCAGTGCGCCTCATTTTTATTTGACCATGGAAATCAACATGGACAAAGCTATGGACGTACGTGTACAGTTAAATGAAATAAGTGAGGTGAAGATCAGTTTCAATGATATGATTGTAAAAGCTGCTGCTTTGGCATTACGCAAACATCCTGCTGTTAATTCTTCATGGATGCCCGCCCGTGCCGGTACGGACGGGGGAGATTTTATCCGCCAATACAGACATATACACATAGGCGTAGCTGTAGCTATAGAGGATGGATTGATTGTGCCGGTTATCCGGTTTGCAGATCAAAAAACCTTAAGCCAGATTGCTGCAGAAAGTAAGGAACTTTCCGGTAAAGCAAGAAATAAAAAACTACAGCCTAATGAATTTACCGGTAACACTTTTACCATTTCTAATTTAGGTATGCTGGATATTGACGAGTTTACTGCTATTTTAAATCCGCCGGACAGTTGCATTATGGCAGTTGGTAAAATAAAAGAAGTTGTTATACGAAAAGGGGATTCATTTGGCGTAAGCAACATAATGAAAATAACGCTAAGCTGTGACCACCGCAGCGTTGATGGCGCTGTAGGTGCCACTTTCCTGCAAACGTTTAAAAAGTATTTGGAGAATCCGGTGACGATGGTGGTGTGAGCTCTAAGAAGCGATATAAGAGAATATAAAAAACTGCCAAAAATTTATTTATTTGAATCTGACTATTCAGGGAAAGCTTACCCGGTACCGTACAACAAATATTTTCAAATGCTAAAAACAAACGAGGGATAAGGAAGGAAGTGGGAACTCATAGCCCAGGCACAGTTTTGCCACTCATTTGCTGGAAAAGGGAGTAGACATTCGCTATATAAAAGAAACTGCCTGGCCATTTTGATATAAAAACAACCGAAAGGTATTTACATGTGGCGCGGCAAAAACTGGTAGCATTATAAGTCCCCTTGATGATTTATTTGAAAAGGAAACAGTGAATTGGTAATTGTATTGGCGTATTAACAATATAAAAAGTATAATGCGAAGTAATTGGAATTTAATAGCTAATTTATTATGCACTTGCAGATAATACATAAATTTACGTGTTGTACGTCACCCTGCCGGCAGACATTTCGCTATTTGTCGGACAAGCTAAACCTCAACAAGCCCACGCACATTTTAGCACATTTCCAAGGCACACAAAACCCCGACACATAACCCACCTTGCAAAAGAGCCAAAATTTGCCGACACCCAATTATCCTTGAGCAAAAGAACATTCGGACACTCAACATACAAAGGAAAGTGATGCGGTAAATCAACTTGCACAGCAACTCATCTTCTTAACATCAGTAGTAAAAGACATGGCTGCTAATTTTATACCTTCACTTAATGTGAGGTAGGGATGAAACATTCCTATGATTTCTTTTAGTGGTATTCGGTATTTTATCATCAGACTTAGTTGCATTAACAATTCACCGCCTTCAGGAGCAACAATCCTTGCACCTAAAAGCAAATCATTTTCAGGATTTCTTATCAGCTTAATAAAACCTCTTGTGTCTAATGCTACGATGCTTCTTGGAATATCTTTTAAATGAAATACTGTTACCTGGTGTGGAATGCCTGTTTGTTCTGCTTCTCTTTCATCAATGCCAACACCTGCGACTTGTGGGTCAGTAAATACAACCCATGGGAGAACTGAAAAATCTGCTTGTTTGTGATGAGCTTTAAAAGCATTAACTACCGCTTTGCCACCTTCATAAGCTGCTGTGTAAACAAAGGGTGGATTGGTAGTAACATCACCAATAGCAAATATATCTTCAGCACTTGTTCTTAGCAATTCATCCACTTTAATCAATCCTGTTTCTGTTGTTTCGATACTTAACTTTTCTAAACCTAAATTTGCAGTGTTTCCTTTTGTTCCTGTAGCAATAACGATGTGAGAACTTTCTATTGCTTCTGTTTCATTAGTGTCTGTGGTATAGGACACTTTAATATTTGCTCCTTCTTTCCAAACCTTATTTATGGTTGTACCTGTATGAATGGTTATACCTTCGGCAGCAAGATGTTTTTCTAATTCATCTGTAATGTCTTTTGCTTCTTTTGAAAGAATGCTTTCTGACCGTTGAATGATGGTAACTTTTGTGCCTAATCTGTGATATGCCTGTGCAATTTCTAAGGCAATATAACCTGCACCTAAAATGATTAGTGATTTTGGTTGCTCTTCCAACTCAAATAATGTTGTGCTGGTTAGATAAGGAACATCATTGATGCCTTTGATTTCGGGTACTAAAGTAGTTGCACCTGTTGCAATAATGATTTTAGATCCTTCATATAATTCTCCATTCACTTCTACTATATTCTTCTCTACAAACTTTGCTTTACCTTCTATTATTTTCAAGTTGGTTAAACCTGGTAACAAGTCCATGTATTTATGCTGTTGCATATCGGCTACCAAAGCTGTTTTTTGTTTGATTATTTCAGCAAAATTTATTGTTGGCTTACCTGTATTAACTCCATTAAAATTTGAAGCAGAAGCATGATGAATGCTTTCTGCTGCTCTTATTAAAAACTTTGATGGAACGCAACCTACATTTACACAAGTGCCGCCAAAAGGCAAAACCACCATTAATCATCAGCGTAGATACTTTCATGCTATCGGCATGAATAGCTGCTGCAAATGCAGCCGAGCCACCACCAATAATAATCAGGTCAAATTTCTTTTCCTTGTCAACGTTACAACAATCCATAACTCTGTTTTTAATAAATGAGACAATTCTTAGTACAACCGCCTTTAGCTTTGTTTTGATGTACTCTTTTCACAAACTGTAACAGCTTTGTAGCCTAATTTTTCAATGGCTTTAATGATATTAGCTACTGAAGTTTTAGCAGGATTGTATTTTACAGTAGCTAAATCTCCGGGGTATTCTACTTTCTGTTCTACAACACCATCAAGTTCTTTTAATGTGGTAGCAACATGGTTGGTACAACCGGCACAAGTCATGCCTGTGATTTTTAATTTAACTATCTTAGGTTCTTCTTTAGCAACTGATTTTACCATTGTTTGCGCATTTACTTTACAGTTGCCGCAGCCACAAACCTGTACTG
>JBHENB010000067.1:10715-11040 GCA_046262255.1 Chitinophagaceae bacterium | reverse complement strand
GATTTGTATGGATTTGCTGCAGTTCCACCTGGCATAGAAGGCAAAAAGATGGCTCGAAACTTACTAGATAGTGCATGGTCAAAATATCCAAAATTTATTGAACGTATCAGTAAAGGCGCTTCAGTACTTCAGCCCTCCCCGCTATCTATATTACAGAATGTGGTTGAATTATTAGATATTGATACTGTCAAACACCCGATAAAAATAATATTAATTGTATTTGTTGGTGGATTTGAAAAAAATGCTTTTGCGTATTTTAAAAATGGCGTGCCAGCAATAGCAATTCCAGTAGAAATGGATGATAAAGATTTGCACTTAACTATGG
>JBHENB010000067.1:0-10601 GCA_046262255.1 Chitinophagaceae bacterium | reverse complement strand
CTCATGAGTTGACTCATGCAGTACATACCATAACAGCAAATCTTTCAAAAAGCTGGGAAAGAAGCATTGCGCAGACGGTGCTTATGGAAGGATTAGCAATGAAAGCCACCGAGAAATTAATACCCGGTCTCAAACCAGAAGTTTACACACATGCACATAGTGATACATGGTTAAGCGAAGCCGACAAACATCAAATAGATATTCTAAAAGGTATACAAAAACATCTCAACGACAGTAGCTCGGAAGTTACAAGCAAATTTCTATTTGGTAATGGGACTACGGGAACTCCGAGAGAAGCCTATTATGCTGGTTGGATAATAGTCGGGTATCTTGAAAAACAGGGGATGACTTTAGCAAATCTGGTTAAGTTGTCACAGGATTCAATTTCAAGAGTGATAAATAATGCTATTAACGATATAATTCAAGGAAAACAAACAAAAAAAATCTTTTAAGTATCCAAAGGGGAAATAATTCAACCGTTAATAATTATTTCCAAGATGATTTAGATAATCCTTCATTGCCGTTTATGTCACTTTAAGTTTAGACTTAAGGGTTGACGCTGACTCTTAAATATCCGCAGGTTCTTGTACAGAAATCTATTGTATTTCAATAGAAATTTATACAACCATTCTTGTATTTCCTACACATCAATCCTTGCATACCGTGCATGGCTCTCAATAAATTCGCGTCTTGGAGCAACCTCATCACCCATCAGCATGCTAAATACATTATCTGCTGTTGTAAGGCTTTCAATAGTTACCTGTTTCAAGGTTCTTGTATCAGGGTTCATGGTTGTATCCCATAATTGCGTATCATTCATTTCACCCAAACCTTTATAGCGTTGTATGTGTACACTATCTTCTTTTCCGCCTCCTAACTTTTCTGTAAGTTCTTTACGCTGTTCTTCTGTCCAGGCATACGCTTGTTCTTTTCCTCTTCTTACCAGATACAATGGCGGCTGGGCAATATATACGTACCCTTGTTCCACCAGTTCCTTCATATAGCGGTAAATAAACGTTAGTATCAGCGTTGCAATGTGGCTGCCGTCCACATCGGCATCAGTCATGATGATGAGTTTGTGGTAACGAAGCTTGTTTATGTTTAATCCTTTAGGATCGTCGGGTGTGCCTACCGTTACGCCCAAAGCAGTGTACATATTTCGTATCTCCTCGTTCTCATAAATCTTATGCTCCATTGCTTTTTCCACATTCAATATTTTACCACGCAATGGAAGTATAGCCTGAAAGCTCCTGTCACGCCCCTGTTTAGCAGTACCGCCGGCTGAATCACCTTCCACTAAAAACAATTCGCAGCGTTCCGGGTCGCGGTCGGAGCAATCTGCCAATTTACCGGGTAAGCCACCACCACTCAGCACACTTTTTCTTTGCACCATTTCCCGGGCTTTTTTAGCGGCTGCCCTTGCCTGTGCTGCAAGAATAACTTTATTGATAATGTTTTTTGCTTCTCTTGGATTTTCCTCCAGGTAAGCTTCTATTACCCTTGAAACTGTGGTATCCACAACGCCCATCACTTCATTGTTCCCTAATTTGGTTTTGGTTTGTCCTTCAAATTGCGGTTCGGGAACTTTTACAGAAATGATAGCGCTTAATCCTTCCCGGAAATCATCTCCTTCAATAGAAACTTTTGCTTTTTCGAAAAGGCCCTGCTTATCGCCATAGCTTTTAAACACTCTGGTTATTGCACGCCGGAAGCCAGCCACATGTGTACCGCCTTCTATGGTATTGATGTTATTTACATAGGAATAAATGTGCTCGTTATAACCATTGTTGTACGTCATGGCCACTTCTACTACTACATTAGTATTTGCATCATGACCTTCAACAAACAAAATGTTTGGCAGGAGGGAGGTACGGCCTGCATTATGGTCCAGCATTTCAACAAACTCTACTATGCCCCCCTGGCTTACAAATGTTTTTGTATAGGTAATGCCATCTTCTTCTTTTTCTCTAAGATCATTAAGGGTAATACTCAGACCTCTGTTCAAAAAAGAGAGCTCACGCAGGCGGCTTTCTAAAATATCTTTGCTATAATCTAATGTAATAAAAATGGAATCATCAGGCCAAAAATGTACAAGGGTTCCTCTTTTTTCACTTGCACCTATTTCACGAACAGGGTATTGAGGTACCCCAATCCGGTATTCCTGCTCACATATTTTTCCATCGCGGTAAACAGTTACATGAAGCCGCTTACTTAGTGCATTTACGCAACTCACACCTACACCATGCAAACCACCGGATACTTTGTAACTGTCTTTATCAAATTTTCCTCCGGCGTGCAGCACAGTCATTACTACTTCCAATGCACTACGACCTTCTTTAGCATGAATGCCGGTGGGGATGCCCCTGCCATCATCTTCTACCGAGATGGAGTTGTCTTCATGGATGGTTACGGTAATATTTTTACAATGACCTGCTAACGCTTCATCAATTGAGTTATCTACAACTTCATAAACAAGGTGATGAAGACCTTTAACTCCTATATCACCAATATACATGGCAGGACGTTTACGAACTGCCTCCAAGCCTTCTAAAACCTGAATACTGTCGGCACTATAATTTGCAGCTATTTCCGGGGTTGAAGTAGTAACTAAGGGATCTAAAATATCATTCATCAAGAGGGAATTTGTGCACAAAAAAATGTGCTGAATCAATTGTTGCAAATGTATTGAAAATGAACGGGTATTCCAATGAAAAACACGTTAAAAAAGGATTGATTTTTGTGGGATCTATTAAAGAAGTTTTTTGTCATTGCAAATATCTGCAGTATAATTCTGTAACCAGTGAAATACTATTTAGTTCTTTGACCATTTTAGACTGGGATTATTCATATTTTAAAATTATTTTTATGAAAGAACATACCATTTCACGTGTTGCCATTTATATACTTGCTATTGTAATGATAGTATTTGGCGTTAACCATTTTTATAATCCGCAGAGTTTTTTAATTTATGTACCTTCTTATCTGCCGGGTGGTATTGCATGGGTCTATATTGCCGGAGTGGCTTTTATATTGGCAGCTATTGCTTTCATCATAAAAAAAGCGGTTAAAATAGCCGGGTACTCGTTAGCCGCGATGTTATTTATTTTTGTACTAACTATCCACTTGCCAAACTACCTGTATTCAGGAGAAACAGAAATGAGACAACTTGCATTTGTAAATCTTTTAAAAGATGCTGCGCTGGCTGCATTTGCCTTACATATTGCCAGCAACGCCAGATCGGTTGATTAAGCAGTGGATAGAAAAATAGAGAGAGTCTATTAATTTTTATAAGATCAATTGCAGATAAACAATATGGATTGATCAAAGAGAATTCATTTTCTCCGCAGTTAACTGACGCACCAAATCTTCAAGTTCTTTGATTCTTTTTTCCAGTTCCGGCAGGTTGCGAAAAACAGCCTGGCTGCGTAAAGCGCTGGTATAATCGTAGGCGGGGGAGCCTGTTACAGCGCTGTATGGGGTTTTTATAGATTTGCTAACGCCACTTTGAGCATTGATTTTAGATCCGTCAGCAATTTGAATATGTCCAACCAAACCCGCCTGGCCACCAATCATTACGTTGTTGCCGATTTTTGTACTGCCCGAAATACCTACTTGTGCAGCAATTACTGTACTGTGACCTACTTCTACATTGTGCGCCACCTGAATAAGGTTGTCCAGCTTTGCGCCGGATTTAATTATTGTAGAACCCATGGTGGCACGGTCAATAGTGGCATTTGAGCCTATTTCTACATTATCCTCTATAACTACATTACCTATTTGCGGTACTTTTTTATAGCTGCCATCTGCCTGTGGTGCAAACCCAAATCCATCACTGCCAACCACAGTTCCGGCATGTATCGTTACATTATTGCCTAATACACATTCAAAATATATTTTTACCCCGGGGTGAATAATGCAATTAGCTCCAATTTCCACAGAATCTCCAATATATACATTTGGATAAATTTTCGTCTCCTTTCCAATTTTTGCTCCCGCACCAATATAAGTGAAGGCACCTACAAAAACAGTTTTATCCAGAAAGGCAGTTTCAGAAATATAACTCGGTTGTTGTATGCCTCGCATTTGCTGATTCACTATTTTCTGGTAATGACTAAGCAATTGTGCAAATGCAGTGTAGGCATCGGAAACAAAAATCAATGTTGACTTAATTGGCTGTCGTAGCTGGTAGTTTTCACTTATAATAACAATACCTGCATTGGTCGTATATAAATATTCTTCATATTTTGGATTAGCAAAAAAGGTAAGTTGAGATGGAGTGGCTTCTTCAATTTTGCCAAAAGAAGTAACAGCAGTATCCGCATTACCTTCAATTCTTCCATTGATGAGGGCTGAAATTTGGGCGGCTGTAAACTGCATAATTATTAGACAAATAGGGTCAAACAGTCAATTCAAGTTAGTTGAGAACGAACGAACCTCTTATAAATTATCTTCATAACAAAGGTAATATTTTTTAACAGGGGTAGAGAAATCATGGTGAACCAACGAGTTGTCGCTTTCAAAAATGTTGGAAACTTCACCATCTTTAAATAATATTTTAATTCTTTCATCATCTGGATTATACATAGTATTTACAGCTTCACCGGTGAAAACAAAATAGCTGGCCTCATAAGCAGACACGTTGAATTTATGAGCAGCCACGTTGCATCTTTTTTCTATTTCTTCCTGATCAAAAGGTTGGTTTTGAAATTTCACTTTCAATAACCGCCTGTCCGTTAATCCTTTGCAAAGCCGGGATAAAATCCTATCGTGATGGTTGCGCCATATTTTTATGGTACACATTACATCTGTATCATCAAGCTGGCAAAACTTCTCCAGATGCTTATAAAAGTTATTGTTCGTTTGTTGCTTCAGAAAGAAGTTCAAATGGGGTGAAGCAGTATTTAGTTCTTCACCACCTGAGAGTAACTCCCTTGCCCGCTCTACTAGTTTTACCAGCATCATTTCTGCGGATAAAACAGTTTTGTGCAGGTACACCTGCCAATACATTAGCCTTCGTGCCACCAAAAATTTTTCAATAGAATAGATTGCTTTTTCTTCCACCATCAGTTCACCTTCATGTACCACCAGCATTTTTAAAATACGATCATACCCTATAACTCCTTCTGCCACACCAGTAAAAAATGCATCCCGGGTTAAGTAATCCATCCGGTCCACATCTAACTGGCCGGATACAAGCTGGTGTAAAAATTTCTTTGGATGCCTATCTGTTAAAATATCAATAGCAATCTGTAGTTGTCCGTTGAACTGTTCATTTAATAACTGCATCAGCATTACAGATATTTCTTCGTGAGCAACATCTTTAATTAGTCTTTTTTCCAAAGCATGAGAATACGGTCCATGACCAACATCATGCAACAAAATAGCTGCTTTTGCACCAACTTCTTCCTCTTTAGAAATAGCAACCCCTTTACTTTTCAACTCCAATAAAGCATTGCCCATTAAGTGATAAGCACCTAACGAATGATGAAGGCGGGTATGCACTGCTCCCGGATAAACCAACGAAGCAAATGCCATTTGATAAATGCGGCGCAGCCTCTGGTAAAAAGGGTGAGAAATAATTTGATAAATGAGAGGATCGTCTATTGTGATGAATCCATAAACCGGGTCATTAATAATTTTACGCACATATGTCATAACAGCCTGGGAAGTTCTATTTGTTATTCAAAAGTAAGCCGTGCACAATATTAAACCGGAATGTAGGTTTAAAGAGAGATTGGTCACTATGAATTTGCATTCAGTACATTCTGTGCTGAAGTTTGTAAATAGTTATCTTCCTTTGCGTTATAGGAAACAAAAGATATGAGTTTAGCAAAAATACTTTGGGTAGATGACGAAATAGAAAATCTGCAATCGCAAAAAATCTTTTTAGAAAATAAAGGATACGATGTACATACACTTACAAATGGCTTTGATGCTATAGATTTTGTAAAAGAAAATATAGTGGATGTGGTTTTGCTGGATGAAACAATGCCGGGCATTACAGGCTTGGAAACATTATCAAAGATCAAGGAAGTAAGTCCTCAGATTCCGATTGTATTAATTACAAAAAATGAAACAGAGAACTTAATGGATGATGCCATTGGGAGCCAGATAAGTGATTACCTTATTAAGCCTGTAAATCCTAACCAGGTGTTATTAAGCCTTAAAAAGATTATTGATAACAGGCGGTTGGTTGCAGAGAAAACCACTACAGCATATCAGCAACAGTTTCGGAATTTGTTCATGGCTTTAAATAGTAACCCTGATCATAATGAATGGATGGATATTTATAAAAAACTGGTGTTTTGGGAAGTTGGATTGCAAAAAAGCGATAGTCCGGAAATGCAGGAGGTGCTGCAATCTCAAAAAAGTGAGGCAAATACAGAGTTCTTTAAATTCATTACCCGTAATTATTGTGGCTGGATAAACGCCAAAGCGGGGGCCGCTCCCGTAATGTCGCATACATTAATAAAAGAAAAGGTTTTGCCTTCAGTAGAAAAAGGCACTCCTACTTTTTTTGTGCTCATAGATAACCTGCGGTTTGACCAGTGGAAAGCAGTGCAGCCCATATTTGCAGAAAACTTTCGTATAGTGGAAGAAGATTCTTTTTACAGCATTTTACCCACGGCTACCCAATATTCCCGCAATGCCATTTTTTCCGGTTTACTGCCGGCTGAAATTGAAAAGAAATTTCCTGTTCAATGGAAAAATGATGAAGAAGAAGGTGGAAAAAATTTATTTGAGGAAGAGTTCATACGTTCCCAATTACAGCGGTTAGGCAGGTCGGATGTGCGTTTTTCTTACACAAAAGTTGTACACAGCCAGGCAGGGTTAGACCTCTTGAATAATGTACACAATCTGCTAGTCAACGATCTTAATATAATAGTGTACAATTTTGTAGATATGCTTAGCCATGCACGTACAGAAATGGAAGTGCTTAAAGAACTGGCAGGTGATGAAATTAGCTACCGAAGTGTTACAGCCTCGTGGTTTGAACATTCTCACCTGCACCAGGCGCTAAAAAAAATTTCGGATAAAAACATAAAGCTAATATTGGCAACTGACCACGGTAGTGTACGGGTAAAAACGCCATTGAAGGTTATCGGAGATAAACAAACCACTGCTAATTTGCGTTACAAACATGGGCGAAATTTAAATTATAACCCTAAGGAGGTACTTGCATTCAGAGACCCTAGGGAAGCAGGCTTACCTGTACCTACAGTGAATTCTTCTTTCATTTTTGCAGGGGAAGACAAATTTTTGTGTTATCCAAATAACTATAATCATTACGTAAATTATTATAAAAACACCTTTCAACATGGTGGGGTTAGTTTGGAAGAAATGATTGTTCCTGTAATAAAAATGACGAGTAAATAAGCCCCTTATCCCCCTAAAGAGAGCTTGGTTATATTTATTTTGATTCTTTACATTGTTTAAATTTGAATTTTTTACCAATGTTTGGAGATTGTGTTTCAGTAATCAATCTTCAATCTAAGTTCCCAACCGGGGGACAGGGGGCTATGCGTTACACACAAACTACATTAAATAAATTAGAAGCAGTTGTTGAAGAGACTGGCTATATAATTCGGTTTGAAAGAGGCACGTTTCAAAGTGGCTATTGCATTCTGGAAGATAAAAAAGTGGTTGTGCTTAATAAGTTTTTACAGTTGGAAGGGAAAATAAATACATTAATTGATCTTATACCACAACTGCAAATTGATGCAAATGCACTAACGCCGGAGAGTCGTAAAGTGTTTGATGATATTATGGGGAAGCAACATGAGGGAGGTTAACAGGTTGACAAGTTGAGAGGTTTTTTGATTTATTTAAAATGAAGAATAGTAAAGTAGATTGATATTTTGAGAGCAGCCCGATAACCTGTAAACTTGTTAACTAATTAACTAATTACTCTCAACTTGTAAACTCCCAAACTTGCACCCTTCCCTTAAAATTACTTTTCTTGGAACCGGCACCAGCAGCGGTGTACCTATGATTGCCTGCGACTGTGAAGTTTGTACCTCTGATGATGCTAAAGATAAACGCTTACGTGCCAGCATCCTGGTTCAATCCTTAACCACCACTATTGTTGTAGACACTACTCCCGACTTTCGGTTCCAAATGCTACGTGCCAAGGTAAAAAAACTGGATGCAGTGTTATTTACGCACTCGCATAAAGATCATACAGCAGGATTAGATGATGTAAGAGCTTTTAATTTTTTTCAGCAAAGCCCAATGAATGTATATGCAAATGATTTAACTCTCAAAGCTTTAAAAATTGAATTTGGTTATGCGTTTTCTGACAAGAAATATCCTGGTGTACCGGAAATTGAATTGAACACCATAACATTAGATTCGTTTCAGGTTGGAGATATAATAGTAATTCCGATTTTAGTGTGGCACTTAAAAATGCCAGTCCTGGGATTCCGGTTTGGCAGGTTCACCTATATTACGGATGCAAATAGAATCGAAGAAAAAGAAAAGCAAAAAATCAGGGGTAGCGAAATTGTGGTTTTAAACGCACTGCGCAAAACTCATCATATATCTCACTTTACATTAACTGAAGCTGTAAATCTTTCAAGAGAGCTGCAAATTCCAGAAGCGTATTTCACGCACATGTCCCACCAAATGGGCAAGCACAAAGATGCAGAAGCAGGTTTACCAAACGGTGTTCACCTTGCATATGATGGGTTGATTTTAAATTTAGATTAACCGTCAGCAATCATTTTTAAAAAACAAGTTACTTTGCACCGCTTTACAATAGAATATGAATTTTGAACCTTCTGAATTAACGACACAGGTAGCGCAAACAGCGAGAGATTTTGCCCAACAGCAAATCAAACCGCATGTAATGGAGTGGGATGAAAGCCAGGAGTTCCCGGTACATATTTTTAAACAACTTGGTAAACTGGGAATGATGGGTGTGCTGGTGCCCGAAGAATATGGGGGTGCCGGGTTAAGTTATTTTGAATACAAGGCCATCATTGAAGAAATCTCAAAGGTTGATGGATCTATTGGTTTAAGTGTAGCCGCACATAATTCTTTATGTACAGGTCATATCCAGCAGTTTGGTAATGAAGAACAAAAAAGAAAATACCTTCCAAAACTTGCAACAGCAGAATGGATAGGCGCATGGGGATTAACCGAACCAAATACCGGTAGTGATGCAGGCAACATGAAATGCACCGCTACAAAAGAAGGTGATAACTGGATAATCAATGGCACTAAAAACTGGATAACGCATGGCAAAAGCGGAGACATAGCCGTAGTAATGTGCAGAACCGGCGAGCCCCGTGCTAAAAATAACGCCACTGCATTTATAGTGAAAAGAGGCACACCTGGATTTAATGCAGGAAAAAAAGAAAACAAATTGGGAATGCGTGCCAGTGAAACCACGGAGATGATTTTTGAAAACTGTGAAGTTCCAGATGCAAACCGGATGGGTGAAGTGGGTGATGGATTCAGGCAAGCCATGCAAGTATTAGACGGAGGCAGAATTTCTATTGCATCCCTTTCATTGGGTATTGCGAAAGGAGCTTATGAAGCAGCATTGCAATATGCACAGGAGAGGCACCAGTTTGATAAACCCATTGCAAGTTTCCAGGGCATCTCTTTTAAACTGGCAGACATGGCTACAGAAATTCAAGCCGCCGATTTGTTAACCCTGGAAGCCTGTGATTTAAAAACACGTGGTGAAAGTGTTACTAAAGTGTCTGCCATGGCAAAATACTATGCAAGCGAAGTGGCAGTAAAAGTTTCTACCGATGCCATACAGATATTTGGCGGTTATGGTTATACCAAAGATTTTCCTGTAGAAAAACATTACCGCGATTCAAAACTTTGCACCATTGGCGAAGGAACATCAGAAATACAAAAACTGGTAATTAGTAGGGAGGTGTTGAAGTAAAAGCTTTGTTGATTATACCTCGGCAAGAATGTACAGATTTCTTCAGCTTTCGTGAGGTTTAAATTGCATTGCGCACAACGGACAGGGCTTGGCGAAGTACGGGTATTCTGTGTTCCGTCAAGCCCGGCTAACCGCTGTTGAGTAAAGATAAAAAGTTGAAGATATATTCTACTGCTAAATTTTTAATGTCAAGCTGGATATGCAGCCCAACAGAATTACAAAAAAGTTGAAACACGGCTTACGTCCGCCCGTATTTTGCTAAACCCCATGTGCATGTTGCACAACTCACATTGTGTTGATAAAGATACTTGCAAAAGGGTAGTTGAGATTCGTATTTTAAAGCATGCAAGGAAAGAAACACTACAACGAGAAGTTGTTCACCAATTTTCAATTGTCTGACCGCATACCAGCGGATAATTTTTACCGGCGGCTCAAAGACCTGCTTGATGTGCATTGGCTGTATAAGACAACGAAGCAATACTATGGAACAGAAGGTCAACAGAGTATAGATCCTGTTGTATTCTTTAAGCTGATGCTTATTGGTTATTTGGAAAATCTGGGGAGCGACAGAAGAATTATTAGTACAGTAAGCATGCGTCTGGACATGCTGTACTTTATCGGATACGATATAGATGAAGCATTGCCGTGGCATTCAACACTAAGCAGGACAAGACAGCTATACGGGGAAGATGTATTC
>JBHENB010000066.1:0-11163 GCA_046262255.1 Chitinophagaceae bacterium | reverse complement strand
CTTTCCTGGCTTTATATGATAAACGTTAACAAGGAATTTGTCTGCCTGAATATTAGTATTAAAACTCAAGGTATCTCTGAAACTCATTACCATTGGCCCATGTTCGAATTCAAGTTTGGGGGCAACTGTCCTTTCCCAATCAAGGTTATGTGCAGCCTGGTTGGAACGTTCCTTATCCATATCAGCATAAGACATGGGGCCATGTATTTCGTGGTAGCTCCCGGCATTTGGCCCGGTCAGAACTTCATAAACATTTACCTTGTCTTCCGTATTATGAAATTTAGCAACATGGGCTTTCCATGCTGCTTCCCAGGCTAGTCCCTGTCCCATTTTTGGTTTCACAAAATAGACCTGGGACAAAGTTTTACCTTGTGAAAATGCATAGGTAGTTGCAAGGAGTAATGCAACTGTTAACAGTTTTTTCATGAGTGTGTTGTTTGGTTGAAGAATGCGGTTAACCTCGGGATATAGACATTTACAGGAGAATTCTCGGGGTGGAATTAATGTCAAATTAGCGATAACTTTTTGATAATGCAAATTAATCTAACACTATATTAGGATTATCAGGATAGGCAAAACAGGATCATTGAATGGGAACCTTTATCAGAAAAGGATGTATTACACAGCCGGCAAGCATACGGCCTAAGCCAAGCCGATACATTCAATTAAAAATGAATTCAACTACTTTCGTGCACTCTTTTCGTTACCTACACCACGATTATGATTTATGGCTCCTGAAACTAAATATGCAAAGAGCGGTGATGTAAGTATTGCATACCAGGTAGTGGGTAGCGGTTCTATTGACCTGGTTTTTGTGATGGGCTGGGTTTCAAACGTTGAGTATTCATGGGAGGAGCCAACCATGAGTCGCTTTCTTAACCGGCTTGCCAGCTTTTCCAGGCTAATACTCTTTGACAAACGAGGCACCGGCCTTTCTGATAAAGTCTCTCAGCTTCCTACACTAGAGCAACGGATGGATGACCTTCATTGTGTAATGGATGCGGCAGGCTCTGAACGTGCTGCAATTTTTGGTGTCTCTGAAGGGGGCCCCATGAGTGCCCTTTTTGCTGCCACCTATCCCGACAGAACTTCTCACCTAATTATGTATGGCTCCTATGCCAAAAGGATATGGGCACCGGATTATCCATGGGCACCTACACCGGAACAAAGACAGGTTTTTTTTGATGCAATAAGCAAGGGATGGGGCGGTGTTGTAGATCTTGATGTTATGGCACCCAGCGCCATGCATGATGAACGATTTAAAAAATGGTGGGCTTCCTATCTCAGACGGAGTGCCAGCCCTGCAGATGCTCTTGCATTGGCTAAAATGAACACGGAGGTGGAAATCAGATGTATTTTACCTGCCATACAGGTGCCTACATTAATACTTCACCGCACAGGCGATAGAGATGCACATGTAGAAGAAGGCCGGTTTATGGCTTCCCAAATTCCCGGAGCACAATTTGTGGAATTGCCGGGACAGGATCATTTACCATGGGTAGGGGATGCTCAAAGACTGCTGGACGAAATAGAAATGTTTGTTACAGGTACTTTACATGATCGTGAGCCGGAACGGATACTGGCAACTTTATTATTTACAGACATTGTTAGCTCCACAGAAACAGCAACCTCACTGGGTGACGAGCGATGGCATTATCTTTTAAAACAGCATCATGAAATAGTTAGAAAAGAATTGTTGCATTACCGGGGAAAGGAAATTACCACCACCGGAGATGGCTTCCTGGCAATTTTTGACGGACCTGCCCGTGCTATCCGTTGTGCCTGTGCAGTTCGCGACGCATTGAAGCAGGCTGGCCTTGAAATAAGAGCAGGTTTACATACAGGTGAGATTGTATTAATGGAAAATAACATTGGCGGCATTGCTGTTCATCTTTGCTCACGTGTGATGTCGAAAGCTGGTAATGGTGATGTTTTGATTACGAGCACCGTAAAAGATCTGGTGGCAGGCGCCGGTATTCAATTTGAAAGTCGCGGCAAACATGAATTGAAGGGAATACCAGGTGAATGGCAATTATATTCAGTAATTAAATATTGATATGGCATCAGTTGCTCGCAGTTGCCTAATTTTTTTTTGTTTACTCTGATACACCGGCAAGAGAGTAACACATATAATCATAATTTTGTATGAGATTTTTTAACTTTTAAACTTTATACCATGGCTGGCAATTCTTCTCCTCAATGGAAAATTGAAACTGAATATGTTCAAAGCTGCAATTGTGCTTTTGGTTGCCCCTGCAACTTTAATGCATTACCCACATACGGCAATTGCGAAGCATTGCTTGCCTATCGGGTACGCACCGGCAATTTTGGCGATACAAAACTCGATGGTGTAACATTTGCATGGGGGCTGTGGTGGCCAAAAGCAATTCATATGGGCGATGGTATCGGCAAATTGTACGTGGATAAAAAAGCATCTCAGGAACAAGTGAAAGCGATTGAAGAAATTACAAGTGGCAAACACGGTGGCGGTGTGTTTACAATTTTTCCGTCGACATTAAAAAACACATTGCCTACAGAAATCACAAACATTGAGTTTCATTATGATCCTTACGATGCGTGGTTCACTATTGGAGGTGCAGGCGAAGTAAAATCGCAGCGCATTGCAAATCCTGTAACAGGAGATACGATGGAAGGAGAACTGTTGTTGCCCGGTGGTATCGGATTTAAGCGTGGCACTGTAACGAGCGTTGACTGGCATTGGAATGCAGATAATATTTCATTAAAGCATGAAAAAAAGAACGGGCACATGAGTATTGCTTCATTCAGCAACGAAGGTTGCATTGCATAAACAATTCAAATTTGAATAGTAATACTCCTGAAAATATATTAAAGAGAGACCGCTTAATTGTTGTAAGCGGTCTTTTTTTGATGTGCACATTATCATGGTGGTATGTTATATATCTCTACCGCCAGATGTATCCTATGAATATGGATGCGTTGTTCTTTGCCATGCCTATGACATCCGCCTGGAGCAGCACAGACTTCATACTACTTTTTTTAATGTGGCTGGTGATGATGATGGCTATGATGATACCTTCTGTGACACCTCTGATTTTGATTTTTGCTATGGTGAACAGGAAAAGGAAACAGCAGCAGACTCCTTTTGTGCCTACTGCATACTTGTTTGCAGGATATTTTTTGGTATGGGCTATATTCAGCCTGCTGGCAACCATAATGCAATGGTTGCTTCAGCAGCTGGCATGGCTCAATCCGGAAATGGTTGTCACCAACACGATATTAAGTGGTCTGATACTAATTGCTGCGGGTCTTTTCCAGTTCAGCTCATTAAAACAAACATGTCTTCGTTATTGTCAAACGCCGGTGGAATTTATTCACCGCAAATGGAAGGAGGGCCGTAAAGGAGCATTGATAATGGGCATGGTGAACGGCATCTATTGCCTGGGATGCTGCTGGTTTTTAATGGTCCTGCTTTTTGTATCTGGTATTATGAACTTGTTATGGATAGCCTTGATTGCTTTATTTGTGCTGATTGAAAAAGTTCTGTCACGATTAAAATGGGTCTCATTTATTGCAGGTGCAGTACTTATTATATATGGTTTAGTGATTTTATTAAAGTAAATTCCCTCCATAAAATTTTCCCTGAACTGAAGTGACTATCCGGCATTGGAACTTTACTCATAATTGAAATTTAAATATTTAGCACATATTTACTCTCCCCATGAATGATAATACTATGGATTAGCTTAACCTAACAGAACCTGCCTGCCGGCAGGCAGGCGTACAAGTGCGACGCAATTGGGATGCTATGGAAAACAAAAGCCGGCTTCCAAAAATTACTTCACATTAAACGAAAACTGTTCCTTAAAATTTGTAAGCTCTTCTTTAAGATCGGATTGTGGCATGGTGATATATTTTAATAAAGCAGATTGTGGCTGCACCTGCTGTGAATGACCTGCATAATTTTGGTTAATGAAAAAAGATTCGAGATTGGGATACAATTCTTTTAAATTTTCAACTATAGTGAGAATGCTGATATTTTTATCTGTAACATTATAGGTGCCGGTAGGCAGCGGGCTTGCGGGCAACTGCGACAATACGTGGGTAACTTTATTAATGTGAATGAAACTGCGGTACTGCGCCCCTGTACCATTGATTGTAATGCGGTTGGTGAAATGGGCATCGAACATAAAGCGATTAATAACAGCATCGAAACGCATGCTTTTGCTGTAACCGTACACATTACCAAGCCGCAGAATGAGCGTATTCATTTTATTAAAAAGACGCTGTACATGCTGCTCTGCACGAAATTTTGAAATGGCGTAAAAACTGTCTGGTGCAGGAGGTGTTTCTTCGGAAGCAGGCTCTGTGTTATTACCATAAACAGCAGCGCTGCTTGCAAAAATAAATTTTTTTACACCGCTCTCTTCAAGTGCATATACGAGCTCTGCAGTTCCCCAGTGATTTACCTGTTCAAAAATATGCCCGTCGAGATTAGCGAAAGGCGTTGTAACTTTTGCTGCAAGGTGATATACTACATCTATATCTTTCAGCGCCTGTCTTAACCTGCGTGAATCAAGAATTTCACCATGAATGAATTTTATTGGCGCTGTTATTTTTTGTGTGCCAATAAATAAATTGTGATTGCCACGGCTAATATTGTCGTAGACAGTTATGCTTTCCACTTCAGGGTTTTCCGATAGTTTATACACAAGCTCAGTACCTATGTAACCAGCAGCACCGGTTATAAGAATACGCATATTTTACGTTTATTTATTTAGAGGTTAACCACATAGGCATATAAGACGCATAAAAAAAAATCACAGAAAAACTATGTATTGTATGTTTCTATTGTGTGTATGCGTAAAAACTTATTTTGTAACAAGTTCAGTGTTTAGTCCGCACTCTGTTTTTTTGAGCCCATACCAGCGGCCGTCGCGGCTCTTCATTTCTGCGTCCCATTTTCGGGTGCAGGGTTCGCATCCAATGGTGAAGTATCCTTTCTCTTCCAAAGGATGACGGGGAATGTTATATTGTTTAAGGTAATCGTAAATCATTTTGTTGTTCCAGTCCAACATGGGGTGAAAGCGTATGGTTCCAAATTTTGCTTTTTCTTCTTCTTTGAAACCTTTTCTTATATCACTTTGATCTGCACGCACACCATTTATCCAAACGTCATATTCAGCAAGAATAGTTTCTAATGGCGCTACCTTATTGAGATAACAACAATAATCAGGGTCGCTGGCAAATAGTAATTTACCATTCGGATCTCGCTGATTAATTTTTGATGTGGAAGAAAAAATATTTTTCAAGTTAAGTCCTAGCATTGACGTGATTTCATCACGGTAATTCAGTGTTTCAGGAAAATGATAACCGGTATGAACAAAGTAAACAGGAATGCTCTTGTCAATACGGCTCAGCATGTGCAGTAATACAATGCTGTGCGTTTGAAATGAAGAAGTAGTAAATATTTTTTGCCCACGACTTTTATAATCGTGAATCTTACCGGATAGCTGCTCAAAAGTCATGGGCACAAAGATAACAGAGTTGAAAGAGCGCCATTTAAAGTGCATCGTTAAAGTTAGGGCTTAATAAAATTCGTTCGTTTTCAATGGCCTCTCTAATGCGTTGGTGCGATGGTAACATTGGCGGCTCTGATGTCTCCTTGCGAGTGAAAAATCAACATTTATTAGTGCGTTATCAGACAACGGTTGGTTATATGTAAATTCTTTTCGCTATTCTTTTTTTCCGATATAATCAAGTGCCGCTCTTATACCTCTAGCAAGATTTTCTGCATTTCCTATTCCCCAATAATGTAAGAAAAATACCCGTGGCCGCTCATATACCATATGGTTATGTACTGCAACCACTTCAATGCCATTTTCAACCAATGCTTTTATAACAGGTGCAACTTCGTTTTCAAGCATTGTAAAATCACCTGCAACAGCAGCCTTATCAGGCATGCCCTGGAAAGCAGCCCATGTATTAAACCCTAAAAATGTAGAAACAGGGACACCGTGTTCTGTAAGTTTCACATCAGGCCGACCAATGGTATATTTATAAACTCCTTTGCTCATTTCGCCTTTATAGCCAAGTATTTCATCTAACCGTTTTGTATCTATTGTATTGATGATTGCTTCTGAAGATGCTGTGCCCTTTGAAGGATCTGCGCCTCTTACCTCTTTTACTTTATTCAGTACAGCTTTTGCTTTGTGCGCCATTGCCTCTGTACTGCCAGAGCCACCTATATGCATATACATTACGTTAGGATGGTTGCGTACAAAATGATTATGAATAGCAGTAATGGTAAGTCCCTGCCTGATAATTTCTTGTTGTAGCGGTTTCAAATCACTTTCGGTAATGATAATGTCACCCATAACCATTGCTCCGTTATACGAAGGGGTAAAAGCAATCCATGTACCTAAACCCATAGCAGGTATTATCTTAAAACTATCCACCATTATACTTAAATCGTTTTGAGGAACAGTTATTTTGTACTCTCCGTTATTGGCTTTTCCTTTAATGCCTGTGATCCGTTCAATTGCCACTGTATCCAGCGGTTTAAAATGCTGATTGCTCTTTACCGTACTTTTTATATGTTTCTTTTGTGCCGTTGAATCAGAAGCGAAAAAAATATTCAAGAGAATAAATAACAAAACACTGAGGCATTTATTCAATCTGGTGAATCTTTTCATAGCGAAAAATATTTATCAAAGAGGATGATGAAAAAGATGTTGAGAGTTTTCATAGTAACCAAAGGTGCGTTACCGCACCTTGGAACAATTTTACCTTGAGCTTATTTTTGGTGGCATATACGACAAATTAGCTGGTGGACCGGAAGCATTTGTTTGTGTCACTACTAAACGCAGCTTCTCTGCTATATATCTATATATAAAAGCCCTCTTCATCAACCGCAATCGTGGTCAATTCCACAGTATGTCCGTCCGGGTCTTTTGTATAAATAGAATGAAAATGAATGTGGTCCTGAAATTCAAATTCCTGACCGATGCTTTCATAATGGTGTTTCGCTTTTTTAAAATCCTCATTGGAAACATTAAATGCAAAATGATCAATCCTGATGTCTTTTGAAGAACGGTGTAACTCGGGCTCATTGACACGTGCAGGAAAAATGGCTACACCGGTTTTTCCTGCCAGCATGAATACAGGAATATTTTTCCATTCAGGCACATCATATCTTTTCAGACCAAGTACTTTTTGATACCACTGAGCTGATGCCTCAACATCTTTCACCCGTATGGCCACATGATCTAAAAAATTAATTAAGAATGGTTGCATGTTTCATCTGTTGATTTTTTATGTTTTTGTGAATTTCTCCACTAACTCTTCAATTTTTTTTAGTGTTTCTTCCCCGGGTTTATGAATTTGAGAGCCCAGGCCCCAGAATTTACCATTGTAGTATGCTAATGGCTCCTTTTCATTAGCCGAAATATTTTGCACTTCTCCAATTAATAAACAATGATCACCAATTTCAATGGTCTGTTTTAGCTTACATTCTGCATTCATAGCTGCATTCTTAACCATTAATGATCCGATGGTGTCGGCTTTATAAAATTCCACACCCAGCTCTTCCAGCACTTTTATTTTATCGACTTCTTTGCCCGAGTGATTACCGGATATGCTTGCCACCACATTTTGATCAATTGCTGCGATATTCACCCCGAACTCCCCGCTTGCCTTTATGTTCGCATAAGTGGCGTCTTCATAATCAATGCAGATCATTATAAGATATGGCTGTGAAGAAATCTTATACGTCCACTCTGCTGCCATGATGTTTTTGCCATACGGTCCGTTACTGGTAATGAGACCTACATTAGTAATAAATTTTCTAACTGGTTTTGAAGCAGGCATTATGTGTCATTTGTAATTAATAACAGGAAGCAAGCTTTATAAATAATCGTCAGGTATAGCAATGGTTTGCTGCCTAAATAATCAGCAACCGGCCTAAGCAATATTGGAGGAAATGCTTCTTCTTCAGCTTCTAACATTCGCCGCAAAACTTCAGCATCAACAGAAGGAAGACTTCGGTGGTGTTCCCATGTTGCTTTGCTTGGCCACTGCGCATAAGCCATCCAAGTGCCATCTTCACATTGATGTAACCGCGAACCCAAGGCACCTCTTACATCCATAAGCAATTTAGTAGCTGCGCTCCAGTTTTCAATAAATTGCTTCTCCAGCCCGGGTTTAAGCCGCCAGCGATAAATAATACACAAGCCTACAGTATTTTGAGCCATTAGTTCCTACAATTAATAGATACATAATTACGTGCAAAGATTTAACAAGAAATAGTTATGTAACAGCAAGCCGCATAAAAGGAAAAACAAGAAGCAATACAAGCCCTGCAACTGCTACAAACCATGAACTATTGCAAGCCACTTCAGCACCGGCTGGTGTGTAATATCTTTCCAGACTAAAACTATGCCGCCAATTGCTGCAATGGTAAATAAACTTATACTTTCAATTTTAGTGCCCTTGTTGGTGTTCCCTCGCCGCCTTGCCGTTGTTGTGTCTTTTGACCAACAACAAAATTGTACAGATTAATAAATCCTTGGTTTCCCAGCCAAGTCTCACTCTTGGTTGTTAGTTGCCAGTGAACTTGGCGTCAAAATGTGAATAAAATTAGAAAAGTATAGATGTTTCCTTCGTCAGCATGACAAATGGAAAAGTTATTCTTTAATATTCCTTTTAAAAATGATTGATGTTGCAATGCAGTAACAACGCTTCCCTTTGTCATTCTGAGCGTAGCGAAGAATCTGAAGTATTGACTGTAGATTTTTCACAATGAAGTTTTCCTCCATTCGGCTGTTAGTGACAACACCACCAACATTGGCGCAAAATGCAACAATCCAAACGGATGAACGATTAACGTTTATTTTATTTATTGTTTATTAGGAGAGTAGGAGCCATAAAGCTTATCTATAGCTGCTGCAGGTGGGCCTTGCTTTTCCTTCCACTCCTTTTTTAATGGAGGTTCACTCCAGGGCATTGTAAATATCAGTAGCTTAGGTATGTTAATAAACACATCTTTTCCACTACGTTTCATTACTGCATCCACAGGTATATAGGTATCGGTTTTAAAGATTAACCCTCCCTTTACAAGCAAATACCCGACAGTTTCTTCTGTTGCTTTCTTTACTTCTCTGATGGTTCCAATCTCACCATTGTCTGATCCGCGGACGGTATCTCCTTCATATACTTCTATTCCACTTTCTGATGAAGTGCCTATAGCAGCTAAAAACTCTTCTACTTTCATTACAGCATTGCCTATTAATGGGTAATTAAGATGAATAGAAGCCTCGTATTCGGGAATGCTTGCTGCACCAATAGCGTTTGAAAGATATGTTACATCATATCCGGATTCCATCGCATGTCTTCCCGTGGACTCACAACAGAGATTGGCAGTCATACCTGCAATGATCAGATGCGTAATGCCCATCTGCTGCAAATGTTCGGGGAGGTCTGTGCTAAAAACATCAGAAGTCTTGTGTGGGTGAAGTACAATATCCCCTTCCTCAGGCTGTAACTCAGGATGAAAATCAGCGCCCCAGCTTCCTGCCAGGAACATTTTACGCTCAAACATCAGGCGGTTAATACCGCTTCTGCGTTGCAACTGTTCATTGGCATAATCTTCTTCTGTATAAGCCATTGGCCCCCAAAAAACGGGAATACCATGTTGTCTTGCGCCATCAACAGCAAGTTTTGTATTTTCAACTACATTATTCATTTTCACTGTAGTCTTGGTTAAATCCCAGGCTGCCCCTCCTTCAGAAAGAAAGTCATTGACAGGATCAATTACAAGAACCGCAGTACGATCAGGCGGGAATAGAAGGGTTTTTTCATCTTTTGCTAAATATGTGTCAGACGCCTTAGTGCTATTTGCAATTTGTGCCATGTGATATAATTTTTATACTCAGTTAAACCTTGTTGAGATGGCTATGCCGTATGTTTTAGGATCACCTAAATGAATGGCTCCAAAATCGTACCCGTAACTGATATATCTTTTATCACTCATATTTCTTCCCCAAAACATTAATGAAAACTTTTTTGTCGCAATCCCTAAACGAGTATTGAAAAGACTGTAAGAAGGCTGCACAATAGTATTCGCTAAGTCAAAATATTGCCTGCCTAAATACTTCCATTCGCCTCTGATTACTAAATGCATAGTTTGTTTTTTATTGACACTAAAATTGTACTGTGTAGCCAAAAGAGACGTAATTTCCGGTGTAAAGATTTGACGTTTCCCCCGCAAGTTGACTTCTGTGCCGCCCTGTGCCACTTTAAACTCTTTATAGGTAGCATCGGTATAGCCAAAGCTGTAATTGAATTCCAATCCCTTCAAAAGAGCTGTATTAAGTTCCATCTCCACTCCCTTACTCGTTAGCTCACCGGTATTTCTTGTAATTGTCACAGCATCTGGCAGCACCAGCGTAGGCACTTGCACATCGGTAATAGTAGAATAGAAAGCTGTTACATTCAGCAATAACCTATTGTTTAATAATTTGTTTTTGCTGCCTGCTTCAATGTTGTTGCTGTATTCAGGTTTGAAGGCAAAAAGGGGTGGTTGTGATGGGTCAGAAGAAAGCGGTGTTAATCCGCCTGCCCTGTATCCTTTACTGTACGTAACAAACAATGTATTATTTTCGGAAGAGTGATATGCTACACTCAGTTTAGGTGAGAGTGCATTGAAATTTGCTGTCGCTGATGTGTCTGAACGAAAAGCAAATACAGAATTTCTATTAGGGTCTTTCTGGTACTCACCTAATACACTTTGCTTCTTATGTTCATAGTCGTATCTAAGGCCGGCTGTTAGATCTATTTTTTCATTGAAGTTGTAGGTTGCCTGTCCGTATAGCGCACCTCCTGAACCTTTTGTTTTTGTAGTATTGATCAACGAGAAACTTTTATCCGGCATTCCTAACATCATCGCATCCTTACCAAAACGTGTTGTTTGTTTTACAGGATTATTCTGGTAGAACAGGTAAGTACCGGCTATCCATTTGAGAGGAGCAGTTGTTGCTGCAGGAGAAGAAAACGTAAATTCCTGAGTTGCCACTTTTACATTGTTCCAGCCTTTGCCATAATTGTTGATAATTGAAATGGCATCAAGAGGTGAAAAATCTGCATCAATAGGATCTGTATAATAGCGATGGTTTGATTGATAAGCAG
>JBHENB010000065.1:2925-11496 GCA_046262255.1 Chitinophagaceae bacterium | reverse complement strand
TAATAACTCCATCCAGTGAAACACTAACAGATGCTGAATGGCAGCAGTTTCAAAAGGTTTTACAAGCCGCAATTGATAATCTAAATTATCACCGTTTAGATGAAGGCCGGTCTTTACAAAAGGATCTGCAGTTAAGAATTGCCAATATCTTAAAGCAACAACAGGAAATTATACTATTGGAGCCGGTGCGGCAACAAAAAATTCGTGAAGGCATTACAAAGTTGCTGGAAGATAATGTTGGGAAAGAAAATTATGACAGTAACAGACTCGAGCAGGAACTTATATACTACATAGAAAAAATTGACATCACAGAAGAGCAGGTACGTTTAAAAAACCACTGCGAGTATTTTGTATCGGTAGTAGAAGATGATGAAGAATCAAAAGGGAAAAAGCTTTCCTTTATTCTCCAGGAAATAGGCCGGGAAATAAATACAACCGGAGCTAAAGCATATGATTCCACTATACAAAAATGCGTGGTGCTAATGAAAGATGAGCTGGAAAAAGCAAAGGAACAGGTGTTGAACGTTTTATAATAAACCAGGCATTAAGAAATAACTGCAAATTTTTACAATGGGGCTTTAGATTTGTGATTATGTTTCTATTGAAAAAGGGATCAAGTTTCTGCTTTTTTGTTGCATCCGTTATTTTATGTTTTTCTGCATGCAACACTATTGATCTTTATGAAAAAGTAATACCCATTCCAAAACACCAGTGGCAAAGCAAGTTTAAACCTGTTTTCCGTTTCAACATTAAGGATACCGTAGTACCTTATCAGTTATTTTTAGTTCTACGGCATACCGAGAAATATAATTACAACAACGTGTGGATTAATTTATATACTATTTCGCCCGGCAGCAAAGTTCCTTCTAAAGCACCTTACGAATTACAGTTGGCAACAAATGAAAAAGGATGGCTTGGTGCAGGTATGGATGATATTTATGAGCACCGCATTGCATTAACGCGGCTAAATGAAAATTTATATTTCAAAAAAAGAGGTGAATACGTTTTTACTATAGAGCACCTGATGAGGGAAGACCCCCTGGAAAATGTAATGAATATAGGATTGAGGATTGAAAAAAAATCACCATAGCTATGGTGGATGCTACCAAAAAACGTTTATTGCGTGCAACTATAGTTTTCTGGATATTCCTGATATATATTATTGCCGCGTTGGTTTGGTGGTTTCTCTCATTAGAACAGCAAAACAGAGAAATGTACGAGCTGAAAAAAGATCAATTGCGGCAAACCATCGGAGACAGTGAATCTGTTGCGTATAAAAATGGGCTACTGAAAATTGAAAATATAAGGGAGCGTAATACGATAAAGTATATTGGAGAGGGTGCCACTTTTTTGTTATTTATAATTTTTGGCGCCGTATTTATTTACCGCTCTGCCCGCAGGCAATTTCAAATGCAGCAACAGCAGCAAAATTTTGTAATGGCTGTTACACATGAATTAAAAACACCCATTTCTGTGGCACGACTTAACCTGGAAATGTTGCAGCGTTATAGCCTGGAACCAACAAAACAGGGAAAACTGTTACAGGTTAGTTTACAGGAAACTATGCGGCTGGATACACTGATTAACAATATTTTAATATCCTCGCAGTTAGACAGTGATGCATATAATACTTCGAAAGAAGAATTAGATTTTTCAGATTTGGTTGCAGATGCTGTGCAGCAATTTCAAAACAGATACAAGAACAGAAAGGTAATTGCGCAGATAGAAAAAGGAATAGAACTGCAAGGGGATGCTTTGCTGTTAAAATTGCTGGTAAGTAATTTGTTAGAGAATGCTAATAAATATTCAGATAAAGCTGCTTCCATTAGTTGCACCCTGTACAAAAAAGCAAACTTTGTTACGCTCCAGGTTATTGATGAAGGTATAGGCATTGCAGATGCTGAAAAGAAAAAAATCTTCCAAAAATTTTATCGTATTGGCAATGAACAAACACGTAAATCAAAAGGCACAGGTTTAGGCTTATATATCTGTAAAAAAATAGCAGAAGCACACAAAGCAGATATTCTTATGACAGACAATAACCCTCAAGGAAGTATTTTTACAATTCGCTTTTCGGTATAGGTAAATAATGGATACAACAAAAGCTTCAATATTATTGGTGGAGGATGAGGAGAACCTGCACGAGGCATTGAAGTTAAACCTTGAATTAGAAGGTTACGAGGTAACTTCTGCCTTTGATGGGGCTACTGCCTTAAAAGCAGTACAAAATGAATATTTTGATCTTATTATTTTGGATATTATGCTCCCGGAAATAGATGGTATTAATGTTACGGAAAATATTCGGTTAACGAATAATGAAGTGCCTATTTTAATATTAAGTGCTAAGAACAGCAGTGCAGACCGTGTTTTAGGCTTGAAAAAAGGTGCAGACGATTATTTAACCAAACCATTTAACCTGGAAGAATTATTACTGCGTGTCCAAAAACTCATCAGGAAGAATAAAAAGCTTAGTGATAAATCTTCAGTGGGTGATGTGTACAGCTTTGGAGGTCACACCATTAATTTTAAAGCACAGGAAGCAACAAATGCAAAAGGAAAAAAAATTGAGCTTAGTAAAAAAGAAACAATGCTTCTGAAGCTGCTTATTGAAAACAAAAATGAAGTGGTGCCTCGCGAAAAAATTCTGCAATCGGTTTGGGGTTACAATGTTTATCCTACAACTCGTACCATAGATAACTTCATCTTAAGCTTTCGTAAATACTTTGAAGATGATAGCCGCAATCCAAAGTTTTTTCATTCTGTGAGAGGTGTGGGATATAAGTATGCAGTCCCCTTTAACCTGCCTACCGGTCAGGCAGGCTCCCCCGAAGGGGGAGAATAGCATTTGCACAAAACAAAAAGTTTTAATTACGAGCCTCGGCGAAAAGCTTGCTTTGTGCGGTTGCTAAGCCCTCCCTACGGGAGGGTTTGGGTGGGCTTTCACAAATCTCCCAATTGCGGACGAATTACAATTTCTTCTACTACGGCCTGTGGAGAAAGCTGACTTGCTGCAAAAATTGTTTTTGCAATATCTTCTGCTTCCATAATTCTTTCTTCTGCAACACCACTACCTTTCCACGAATCTGTGTACACAGCACCGGGAAACACTGTTGTTACCTTAATGCTATGCGGCTTTAATTCTTCACGCAAGTTTTTTGAAAACCCTGCCACTGCGTATTTACTGATGCTGTATGCGCCACCATTAGGATAAGCCTTTAATGCTGCAATGGAGCTAATATTAAAAATGTGGCCGGTTTTAGCCTCCATCATTTTTGGTAACAATGCTCTTGTAACATAATAAGCGCTGTATAAATTCACAGCAAGCATCTCCTCTAATGCACCATCAGGCTCGTTGGAAATGTTTCCGGGAACAAATGAACCAACATTATTTATTAACACATCAATACTTTCAGCAGTTTGCAAAACCCAGTTACCAAACATTCCGGCTTGTTGCTTATCACCCAAATTGAATGCTCTTGCATGAACAGAAACTTTACTAAATTTTGCCTTTAATTCCTGCACTGTATCCTGTAGAGTCTGCTCGTTTCGTGAGCACAGGAAAAGATTATATCCATGAGAAGCAAAAACTTCTGAAATAGCCTTTCCTATTCCTCTTGATGCACCGGTAATAACAACATTCATAAGTCCCTCCTGCCCTCCCTATCGGGGAAGGAATTTTATAAGAACAAATCTACATTGAGTATTTTGCAAAAGTTAGAAGATAAATTCTACTATGGATGGAAAAAAATATCGGCACATTTTCTTTGATCTGGATCATACGCTCTGGGATTTCGATTCAAATGCACGGGCTACCCTGGAGCAACTTCATATTTACCTGAAACTATCCGACAAAGGCATACATGATTTTGAGTTGTTTTATAAAAACTATTTAGCTCATAATGAAAAGTTATGGCAACGTTACAGAACGGGTTCCATTA
This sequence comes from Chitinophagaceae bacterium, assembly GCA_046262255.1. Taxonomy (GTDB): domain Bacteria; phylum Bacteroidota; class Bacteroidia; order Chitinophagales; family Chitinophagaceae; genus Flavisolibacter. The sequence goes on along the minus strand of JBHENB010000065.1, from coordinate 7,558 downwards.
AACACGAAGAATTGAAGTTGAAAAGAATGTGGCTCGCTTTGCTCGACTTTAAAATTGCTGATGAAGTGCTGGCAAAAGAAATGAGCGACATGTTTTTGAATTTACTACCTGAAAGAACTATTCTTTTTCCTGATACAATTGAAACTTTACAATACCTGGCAAACAAATGTTACCAACTACACCTGATTACAAATGGCTTTGAAAAAACACAGCATAGTAAATTAAAACATTCAGGTCTTGCATCTTTTTTTAACCAGGTCGTTACATCAGAATGTTCTAACAGTTTTAAACCGGAAAAAGAAATTTTTGAATATGCGTTAAACAAAACCGGTGCAAATGTATCAGAAAGTATCATGATAGGTGATACGCTGGATGTAGATATTGCTGGTGCATTGAGTGTGGGAATGGATCAGGTACATGTGAATTATAATGGTGCTGAGCAGAATATTAAGCCCACATACACTATAACAACTTTGAAAGAATTAGAAAATATTTTTTAAAAGAAAAAGCCTCCTAAGAAGGCTTTAGTTTAGAGATAGGCTGTTTTTGATTTGTTACACATTGATTTGTACTCTTTGCTGCATTTCTTTTCTTTTTTCACTGTGCCTTTTTCAGGTGTGGAAACAGATGAGGCAGTAACTAAAGCACTTGTAAATAAACACGTAACAACAATTGCAAGGATTTTTTTCATAACCAACTTTTACACTATTAAATTACATAAAATTTATTTAATACAGATCACCAATTTGCAAGAACGGTAATTCCACCCTTTACTTTCTGATTGATTTTTACTTTTATTTCTGTGTTCAGCGGTAGCAATAAATCTACTCTTGATCCAAATTTAATAAAGCCCATTTCACTACCCTGTAGCACCTGGTCACCTTGCTTTAAGTAATTAACTATGCGCATAGCCAGTGCTCCTGCAATTTGCTTTACTAAAAGTTGTTTGTCGTTGTACTTATAAACAACAGAATGGCGCTCGTTTTCTGTGGATGACTTAGGGTGCCATGCGACAAGATATTTACCCCGGTGATACATGCTGTATACAACTTCACCACTAACAGGGTTTCTGTTAACATGCACATTCAGAGGGCTCATAAAAATAGAAAGTTGCAAACGCCTGTCATTAAAATATTCATCAGCGTCTACTTCTTCAATGGTAACTACGGTACCATCAGCAGGCGCAATAATGAAATCTTCCCCCGATGTAAAGTTTCTCGATGGAATACGAAAAAACGAAAACATAAAAAACAAAAGAATAAGAGTAATTACAGATAAAGCCCAGGAAATCCACGTATCTCCAAAAAAATAAAAGGCAATAAAATTGATGATAATTACCGCAATTGTGCTGCTAATGATAGTTGCAAAACCTTCTTTGTGTATACGCATTGTTCAAAATTAGTAACAATTAAAAGCTATAAAAATATTACTGCATAAAACCATCCTGCAATGCTTGCAAACAGCAATGAATCAAAGCGGTCTAAAAAACCTCCGTGCCCGGGTAAAATGCTTCCACTGTCCTTTACATTCGTCAGCCTTTTCAGTTTACTTTCAAATAAATCTCCAAAGGTTCCTGCAATAGCAGTTAGTGCAGCAATTAAACCTGTGTGTAATAAAGATAACTTTTCTGTATAAAAAGCAACTGTGCACATTACTGCCATTGCCAGAATAATCCCCCCAATAGTACCTTCCCATGTTTTTTTTGGAGATACTTCAGATAAAGGTGTTTTTCCAATCAGTGAGCCAACAATGTATGCCATAGTATCATTCACCCACAAAGAAAAAATAATAAGTAGCGGAATAATAAGGTTTAGCTGATACTTTTCTTCTATCCAATGATTACGCAGATCAATCAACAAACCTAAACTTAATGAAATATAAATAATGCCAAAAACAGAATATCCAATATTTGTAAAAGAAATAAACCGAAACCTTATTAGTATTGCTAACGGCAGAATTAATGCCATCAGCAAACCGACCCACCATCCAACATGGCTTAGGCGTAAGCCCGCAAGTTGCAGTTCATCATTAGTAAAATAAAGCATTATGCACCAACCTGCCACCATCACTCCATGCCGGTATAAAGAACTAACGCGTTTATGATCGGCATTTATCCTGCTGATCAGTTTTTCATATTCAAACCAGCATCCAAAGTGTACTACTGAGAAAAGAATAAAAAAAGACCAGCGGTTCCATATCAATCCACCAAGCATTACCATTGCAAACAGTATAGAAGTTACTGTGCGTATTCTGAATGTTTGCTTGTTTAGAGCCATTATCTATCAAAGGTAAAATCCCGGGCCGATGGTTCAGGAATATCGTTATTATATACTGTTTTGTATGTTACCAATGATTTTCTTTTCATCCACCAAACCAACAGAGCCAGTATAACAGCACTTATCAAGGCCAATGTTATTGTTGCAGGCCCTTTAAACAAAGTCGCCTCAGTATTTAACAAATGCGGTTGAAAATAAATCAAGATGATAAAAAATGCATCATATATAAAGTGAGCCAGAATGGCTGTCCACAAGCTGCCGCTGTACCAGTAAACAGCGCCTAATAGTATTCCTAATAAAAGACGTGGGAAAAACCCAAAAAATTGAAAGTGAAAAAAAGAAAAGAAAAATGCTGCCATAATAATTCCGGCCCAGGCATTTTTAAAACCTTTGATAAAAAGACGTTGCAACACACCACGGAAAAATAATTCCTCACCTATTCCCGCAAATAATGCCACAAAAATTATGTTCAATATTAAATTACCCGGTGTGTTCTTACTTAGCATGAACTGTATAGCTTTAGCTGTATCTTCCTCCATTTCCTCCATCCATTTATTTGTTCCTTCGCCGAGACTTATTTGCTTGTTCATTAACCCAATATATTCCACTAATGGAATTGCGAGTAAAAGAGCGGCAATGCCTAATATCCAGTATACATTATTGGATGGGGGTAGTAAACCAATGTATTGTTTTGATTGGGGATCTGAAAAGTAAGCAAACAATAATGATGGAATTACAAATAAGCCAATGAATTGTATAGCTAACATTCCTCTGATGAACGTAATCATCGCTGGTTTACCAATATCCCACTTGCTGGGGTCACTAACCTCCAATATGCTTATTCCCGTAACATTAGAAAGTATAGCTATTCCTATAAAACTTAATACAGTAAAAATTCCCAGCGCCATACCCAAAAAAAGCAGTAGCTGAACCCAAACTGGTTTGTATTTAAGGTAAGATTGCATATTCCTCACTTTGTGTATTGTATTTTTGTTCTTTGTTAAGCTCTCCGAAGATCTAATGACTTCTTCGGAGGTCCTTCGGACAAGATCTGGCTGCAAGATAAGCTGCCATAAAAAAATAAACATCTTGATTAAAATTGACAATATACAATTACCCAACTTCCCGTTGCTACTTGCACCTATGGAAGATGTAAGTGATCCACCATTCCGTTCTGTGTGCAAGGCCAACGGAGTTGATTTAATGTACACTGAATTTATCAGCAGTGAAGGATTGATCCGGAATGCTATAAAAAGCATGCAAAAACTGGATATTTCTGATGATGAACGTCCCATAGGTATTCAAATTTTTGGAGGTGACGAAGAAGCAATGGCAATGAGTGCAAAAATTGTTGAGGCCGTTAATCCTGATCTTGTTGATATAAATTTTGGATGCCCGGTGAAAAAAGTGGTAACAAAAGGTGCAGGAGCTGCAGTCCTAAAAGACGTAGATCTTATGGTTCGGTTAACAAAGGCAGTTGTCACATCAACATCGTTACCGGTAACTGTAAAAACACGTTTAGGTTGGGACGACGCAAACATTAATATTGTTGAAGTAGCCGAACGATTGCAGGATGCAGGCATTAAAGCTTTAGCTATTCATGGCCGAACAAGATGCCAGTTGTATAAAGGAGATGCAGATTGGAGCTGGATTGCAAAAGTCAAGGACAATCCACGCATACATATTCCAATTTTTGGCAATGGTGATGTGGATACTCCTGAAAAAGCTTTGGAGTTAAAAAATAAATATGGTGTAGATGGAATAATGATTGGCCGTGCAGCTATTGGAAATCCATGGATTTTTAATGAAATAAAACATTACCTGAAGTATAGTGAAAAACTACCGCCACCTGCCATTCGGCAACGAATAAATGTTATTCGGAACCACCTCCACTACTCTATACAATGGAAAGGGTTAACAGCAGGCATCAATGAAATGAAGCGTCACTATGCTAATTACTTAAAGGGACTTCCAAATATCAAAGAATTCCGGAGCAGGCTCGTTACATCGTCTACTTTGGAAGAAATTCTAGATGTTTTAAATGAGATAATAATTACTTATGCTGATTTTGAATTTCAGAAAATTGAATCCTTACCAATTAGCTATCAGTTGGAATGCTCAGCATGATTGGGTCCTTCAGTTTTTATTAATCCCACCAGCGAAACTAAACACCATGTTCCTTCCAATATTACAAACGGCCAATACAAGATAAGGTAAGAAGCGTAGCAAGCAAGAGCAGCACCAATTATGTTCAACAGGAAAAATAACCTGCTTTCACCTGAGATTACTTTGAAGGTATTACAGAAGTAAGCGATCAGAATAAGGCTACGCCAATTGTTCCAATCCAGTCACTATAA
>JBHENB010000065.1:0-2915 GCA_046262255.1 Chitinophagaceae bacterium | reverse complement strand
TCATTATTTTAGATTAGCAGTTTTCAAAAATGCATCACTCATAGGTGAAACTGCAGGGCCAAAAACATGTGTAAGCTCTCCGGTTTCATTTATCAGGTACTTGCAAAAGTTCCAAACAGGTGGCCGATCATTCCAGCCATTTATATTTGCATTTGTAAGCCAACGGAATACCTCATGTTGCTTTTCGCTTTTCACTACAACACTTTTTTGCGCTAATGGAAAGGTAACACCATAATAAGTTTGGCAGAAAGCAGCAATATGCACGTCACCTAGTTTTTCCTGTTGCTTAAAATCATTGGAAGGAAATCCTATTATAGTAAGTTGATGTTTGAGTTGTTCATGCAGTTGCTGCAATTCTTTGTATTGTGCGGTATAACCGCAGTTGGATGCTGTATTTACAATAAGAATTTTTTTACCACGCAGTGTTTCGGTATCTATAATTTGACTATTGGCGCAGGTAATTGTTAAGTTGTAGAAAGATTTGACGGGGTGAAATTGATTGAGATTAACCTTTATAAGTGCATGTTTGCTGCGACTCTTCATTAACAAAGGATATACAAGCTTTAGAATTTTTTGTCTAAACGTCATAATTAGGTTTACCTTTTTCAGCAGAAAGCAAAAGTAATTTATCAACCGGGCATCAACCTGTTTATTGTCGTACGCGATCAATGAGGAACAACACGCTACAACTTGCGGACGGAAGAACGTTGGGATATACTACGTATGGTCCGGAAAATGGAAAGGCGGTTTTTTATTTTCACGGCACTCCAAGTTCGCGCCTGGAACTGATGTTATTAAATGAATATGGTGTTGATTTGGAACAGTTGCTGAAGCAATTTAACCTGCAACTTATTGCAATAGATCGTCCGGGAATGGGTCGATCTTCTTTTAACTCTAAAGGCACTTTCACTTCTTTTGCAAGTGATGCAAAAGAATTATTATGTGATCTAAAAGTTAGCAATTGTCCAATATTATGCTGGTCCGGTGGCGGACGTTATGCGCTTGCGATGGCGCATCAATATCCGGATGTAATTAAAACTGTATTCATCATTTGCGGGTTTACCAGAAGGTTTGATAAAGCTGTTATAAATCAAATGGGGATGAACAAATGGTACTTCAAGACAGCGAAATACAGCCCGGTAATTTTTCAGTTAGGAATGAATATCCTGAAAAGGAAGCAGGTTACATCTCCCGTTTCGCAAAGACTAACCGGTTTACCACAAGAAGATTATGTATTACTCAAAAATGTAAACCAGGTACGTATGCTGATGAAATTTACATTAAATGAAGCATGTAAAGGAGGAGCGAAAGGTGCAGTGTACGAGGCAAGGTCTTATTTCAACGATTTTGGTTTTAAAATACAGGATATTCAACAACCTGTTCATTACTGGTGGGGTACAAAAGACAACACCGTAACGCAAATACATGCAGAAGCCATTGAAAAGGAAGCTCCAAACAGCATTTTGCATTATAAAGAAGGAGAGGGACACTTATCCATTTATGTTCATTGTATGAAAGAAGTGTTACAAACAATTTCTTTTACCATGGCCTGATAATTGAAACGTAGAATTTATAGTTGATGATTGCAACTACCTTAAAAAGATGTTTTTAAAAAAGCTTTTAATTATAACGGCAATTGTAGGTTTAGCAGCCTGCAGTAATGAAACAACCAACAGGCCTACACCTCCCGATACTACTACAATGCCCCCTGATCCTGCACTACAGGGAGATTCACAGAATATTAATACAAATACCGGGACTTATCCTACAGATACGAACAGGCAAAATACTGATTCTGTAAGTGGCACACCACCGCAATCACGTCGAACTACCCCACGTAGTGCAACAAGAGATTCAGTAAGATAAGTGAGGTTGCATAACTGCTTTGGATATTAGAGATAAGGATGTTAATTCAGGTTATGCCTTTTCTTCACAAGAAAAAAAATACTGATCGCTATCCACCCTAACCAGGATAGGTATGCGCCTAAATGAAAACGTTAGCCAAGTAAATAATGGGAAAGGGTCTGACGAAAATACATGTAAGTAAAATATAATCCTGCTATTGCTGCCAGCAAGGCAACTGAATGAGGAATAGGAAATGTAGTTCTGCTGAATTTGTTGTGAATGATCCTTTGAATAAAGAACAACACAATTAAACTGCAAATACAAATAATGCCCTTGCCACCACACTTTTAAAAATCTGTATTGCCTGTAAAATAAATGAATCCTTGTTGCCAATGAGCGTCGCTTCTGACAGCAGGTATCCACACAGAGACGAAAAGCAGAGAAGAGACAATACAAACAAAGCAGTGCCTCTCATAAGGGTTGAAGATAGCAAGATTGTAATATTTGAAATTCTTTATTGTGCTATCTGAACGATTTACTTACTGCCATTTCATTTCTGTTTCTTTGCTGTATGGATGTTCAGCCTGATCTTACATATTTAGGGAAAATGAGAGGCTTTTTTGAAACGGGAGCCACCAGAAGTTACAATTTTCGCAGGCAACAATTACAAAATCTAAAAAATGCTTTGTATAAATATGAACATGAAATTTATGTTGCTCTACATGCTGACCTGAAAAAAACAAAGGAAGAGTGCTGGGTAACAGAAATAGGGTTTATTATTTCAGAGATCAATTATGCATTGAAGCATTTACAAAAGTGGATGAAACCCCAACGTGTTGGCACCAATTTATTAAACTTTCCCGGCAGCAGTTATATTTTACATGAGCCTCTTGGAGTAGTATTAATTGTCGGGCCCTGGAATTATCCATTACAATTGTTGCTCACGCCTTTAGTTGGAGCAATTGCAGCGGGTAACTGTGCTGTTATTAAACCCTCTGAGTTTGCACCAGCCACTGCGGCCCTCATACAAAAAATAGCAAATGAAAACTTCCCTGTAGAGTATATTAAGG
>JBHENB010000064.1:0-11562 GCA_046262255.1 Chitinophagaceae bacterium | reverse complement strand
GGTGATTATTATACCAATTACCATTGCGGACCCGCCACCTTGTGTAATGGCCATGAGAATGGTAATGCCATTACCCAGCAGGTTTCCAACAAAAGGAACAATTTCCAGGACTCCGCAAAGCATAGCAAAGAACAGGGCATTTTTCACTCCAACAATGCTAAATCCAATTCCATACATGATCCATAATACCAGTATCATCATTCCAAGCCCGCCTAAATACTTCTGAGCTACTTTAGTGCTTTGCTCAATTACTTTACCAGTATGTTGTTTCTCTTGCTGCGGCACTAACTGCAGAATAAATTTTTTTATGTGCGAACGGGAAATGAGCAAAAGAAAAATGTAAACGAGTGTCAGTATAGTATCTATCAGTATCCCAAATAAACTGTTGGTGATGCTCATCGCTAACTGACCAAGTCCGCCACCACCCTGCTGTTGTTGCTTTTGCAACATTTGCTGTTGCTTTTCCGGCGAGATGCCTAAAGTATTACTGATACCTTGTTTAAGCTGGTCAATCATCTTCATTATGCGCTGCTCCATTTGCGGTGCATCCTGGGCAAGATTGGTTATCTGCCAACTAATCAGGAAAGCAAAGAGGGCAATTGCTGACACTACTATCAATACACAGATCAATGCTGCCCAACCTCTTTTCATGCCTTTGCTCTCCAGCCGGCGGGATATTGATAAGAACAACATGCTTAATATTCCGGCAAAGGCAAGCGGTACTAAAAATGGCTTGCCGTAAAAAAGTACAATAACAATCAAAACAGCTAATAGAATAATTCTAACTGATTTTGAAAGCGAGAGTGTAGCCATGCTGCAGCTTGTAAAAAATGAGGTAGAACAATATTTCAACCTCGCAATAGAAATAAAAATAAATACTTTACATGTAGAAACACAACTTATGCAACTATTGTTTTTCTGCCCGCGCTGGGGGCAAGATCATATTCCCTGGGATGAGTTTGCAAAAAAAACAAAGCAATCAGGCTACGACGGTGTGGAGTCCGGCCTGAATGTAGAAGGTAGTGACGATGAATTGATGTTGTATGAATTAAACAAGTACGACCTTCAATTTATTGGGCAGCATTGGCAAACCATCACTCCGGATTTTGAACAACATTATAATGAGTATGAAAAGCGGCTGCGAAATTTAGCTGCCGCAAAACCTCTTTTTATCAACTCGCAAACAGGAAAAGATTATTACTCGTTTGAGCAAAATAAACAGTTGATAGACCTGGCATCGGCAATTTCCACGGAAACAGGCATACCAATAATTCATGAAACTCACCGTGGAAAATTCAGCTTTGCTGCACATATCACAAAAGATTATCTGCAAAAACTTCCTGAACTAAAAATTACCCTGGATATATCTCACTGGTGCACAACTGCGGAATCATTATTGGATGATCAACGGAAAGCAGTTGACCTTGCCATTGCACGGACAGAACATATTCATGCACGGGTCGGTTTCCCACAAGGTCCGCAGATTACCGATCCACGTTCACCGGAGTGGAATGAGGCGCTGCAATTTCATTTAAGTTGCTGGGATAAAGTGGTGGAACGAAAAAGAAAAGAGGGTACACTATCTTTAACCATTACTCCCGAATTCGGCCCTTACCCTTACATGGTGCATTTTCCATTAACCAACAAACCAATAACTGATCAGTGGGATATTAATAGTTATATGATGAACATGCTAAGAAAGAGGTTTGAATAATAATGAGCACTTACGTACCAAAATATTTTTTATTAAATTTTTTAGCATTCTTATGCTAAATATATTAGCTTTGCGTGACTGGTAATTTTTTACTGATGGAGGTTCTATAAAACTTAAATTTGAGCTATCATACAATTTTAAATACCCAAAAATGTCAAATGCAGAAAAATTAAAAGCTTTAAAGCTTACCATGGATAAAATTGATAAAGATTATGGTAAGGGTAGTGTTATGATGATGAATGAACGTGGAGAACAGCAAATGGAAGTAATTTCTTCAGGGTCCATTGGATTGGATACAGCGCTTGGTGTAGGTGGATTACCACGAGGACGGGTAGTAGAAATTTACGGACCTGAATCTTCCGGTAAAACAACCATCGCCATACATGTTATAGCTGAAGCACAAAAGAAAGGAGGTATGTGCGCCATTATTGATGCGGAACATGCTTTTGACAGCGTGTATGCGCAAAAGTTAGGTGTAGACATAGATAATTTGCTCATCTCACAACCGGATTATGGAGAGCAGGCATTGGAAATAGCAGATCGCTTAATTCTCTCGGGTGCATTGGATGTAGTAGTGATTGATTCGGTGGCAGCATTAGTACCAAAGAGTGAGTTGGAAGGTGAGATGGGTGACAGCAAAATGGGCTTACAGGCCCGTTTAATGAGCCAGGCTTTACGGAAGCTTACAGCAACCATCAGTAAAACAAATACAATCTGCATTTTCATCAACCAGTTGCGGGAAAAAATAGGCGTAATGTTTGGAAATCCGGAAACAACTACCGGAGGTAATGCCTTAAAGTTTTATTGTTCCATACGATTGGATATTCGCCGTTTAAGCCAGATAAAAGACGGTGATGAGGCTGTAGGCAACAGGGTAAAAGTAAAAGTTGTAAAAAATAAAGTGGCGCCTCCTTTCCGGGCTGCTGAGTTTGATATCATCTTTGGTGAAGGGATTTCTAAAGTTGGGGAGATTCTTGATTTAGGCGTGGAGATGGGCATAGTACAAAAAAGCGGTAGCTGGTTCAGCTATAATGGCGATAAGTTAGGCCAGGGACGTGATGCAGTAAAATCAATACTACAGGATAACCCCGAAATGGCTAACGAGATCGAAGCCAAAATAAGGGAAAAATTGAAAGAGTTACAGGGTGCATAATTTATAAAAGTACCCGGCGGGACACAGGCAAAATACAGAAAGGAGTCATTCTATTTGAATGGCTTTTTTCATGTCGCTAGCCTATTTTTTGTGATGTCACATTAACTTTCTATCCCGTTTTCTTCCGGTACTTTTATAAACCTTCATCATCTGCTATATTGCCTGCCCATCAAATTAAATTGAAAAAAATCTGACGATACTTTTTACGTGGCCTGTTCGGTATTATAAGTTTGATAATCATCGTATGGGCAATTGCATTTGCTTACATGAGGTGATGATGGTCAACTGAAAGTTAGTTGGGATCCATTTAATAAAGCAGGGCAAGAAGATAAAGTAGTTATTGCAAAAAGAGAAACAGACACCACAACTGTTGGCAAAAAAGATACTCGTTCCAGATTACAACGTGTTCTCAATAAAAAGAAAGACAGGTAACTTTACAAGTTGCGAATTACACATGCCCTTTCAACTCCATTCCATATACAAACCTGCCGGAGATCAGCCGGAAGCAATCCAACAATTATCGGATGGCATATTGCAGGACGAAAAGCACCAGGTATTATTAGGTGTAACCGGCTCGGGCAAAACATTCACTATTGCTAATGTTATTCAGAATGTGCAGCGTCCAACGCTGGTGTTAACGCACAATAAAACATTAGTAGCACAATTGTATGGAGAATTTAAAAGCTTTTTCCCAGACAATGCAGTGGAATATTTTGTTTCTTACTATGACTACTACCAGCCCGAAGCCTACATGCCCGTAAGCGATACATACATTGAAAAAGACCTTAACATCAATGAAGAGTTAGATAAACTGCGTTTGCGTGCAACAACCAGTTTGCTTTCCGGCAGGCGGGATATTATTGTTGTAGCCAGCGTTAGTTGTATTTATGGTATTGGTAACCCTGCAGATTTTGAGAGTGGTATCATTCGCATAGAAAAAGGCCAGGTTATTTCACGCCAGGGATTCCTGCACTCTCTTGTTAATTCTTTATACAACAGAGCAAGTATAGAATTTAATCGGGGAAGTTTTCGTGTAAAGGGCGATACGGTGGATATTAATTTACCCTATGTAGATCATGGCTATCGTGTTTCTTTTTTTGGAGATGAGATAGATGAAATTGAAAGCATTGATATACATAACGGAAAGCGGATTGGTAAATTAGAGCATGCAGCCATTTTTCCGGCTAACTTATACATTGCTCCGAAAGATATGATGCAAACTGTAATGTATGACATACAGGACGAAATGCAGGCACAGGTAGAATACTTTAAAAGCACCGGAAAATTTATTGAAGCACAGCGACTGAAAGAAAGAGTGGAATATGATCTGGAGATGATTCGGGAATTAGGCTTTTGTAACGGTATTGAAAATTACTCCCGCTTTTTTGATCGTCGCAAGCCAGGTACACGTCCCTTTTGTTTGCTTGATTATTTTCCAAAAGATTTTTTATGTGTAATTGATGAAAGTCATCAAACAATTCCGCAGGTTAGCGGCATGTATGGTGGTGACAGAAGCCGTAAGATGATCTTAGTAGAATATGGCTTCCGGCTCCCTTCGGCATTGGATAATCGTCCATTAAATTTTCATGAATTTGAAAATATGATGAACCAGTTGGTGTATGTAAGTGCTACACCTGGTGATTATGAACTGGAGAAAACAGGAGGCTCGGTGGTAGAGCAGGTTGTGCGGCCAACAGGTTTATTGGAACCTCCTATTGAGGTTAGACCAAGTATAAACCAGATTGACGACCTGCTGGATGAAATTGATAAGCGTGTAAAAAAAGGCGATCGCGTTTTAGTAACAACACTAACCAAACGCATGGCAGAAGAAATGGATAAATATTTGAAGCGTATTGACATCAATTCCAAATACATACATAGCGAAGTGGATACATTAGAACGAATTGAAATTTTAAGGGATCTACGTTTGGGTAAAATTGATGTTTTGGTTGGTGTGAATTTATTACGGGAAGGATTGGACTTGCCGGAAGTTTCGCTGGTTGCTATTTTGGATGCTGATAAAGAAGGCTTTTTACGGAACGAAAGGTCACTTACACAAACTGCAGGCAGGGCCGCACGAAACGTGGATGGAATAGTAATTTTTTATGCAGATACGATGACGGAAAGCATGCAGCGTACTATTGATGAAACGGCCCGAAGAAGGGAAAAACAAGTGGCATATAATATACAGTATGGCATTACTCCAACAACAGTATCCAAATCTAAACAGCAGATTATGGCACAAACTTCTGTGCTGGATGTTAAAGGCTATGATCCCGATTCGCCATATGCAGTGGATGAAATAATGACTGTTGCTGCTGAAGATGAAGCGGCTTACACTACTATACCACAATTGGAAAAAGCAATTTCCAAAACAAAAAAGGAAATGGAAAGAGCTGCCCGTGATTTGGATTTTATGGAAGCAGCTAGATTGCGGGATGAGATGTTCAGGATGCAGAAAGAGTTAACATCTATGAAGAAATGATAGAAATATTTATCTGCCAAGATTTAACCGTGTCCTTAAATGAACAAGCGCTACTTTTTAAGTAAATTTGAATAAACATTTGGGTGTGCCAGCAGTATTAGAAAAAAAGAAAACGGTGCAGGATTATCTGCAGTTGCCTGAGGGAGCTCCATACCAGCTTTTAAACGGAGAACTTGTTATGTCACCATCACCAGGAAGAGAACATCAGAAAGTTGGCGGAGCTATTTACAGATTAATATCCAACTTGTGTGTTGAAAGGAAGATTGGTGAAGTTTACTATGCTCCTTTTGATGTTTATTTGGATGAAGAAAATGTGGTACAGCCGGACATTTGTTTTTTCAGCAATGAACGTCTTTCTGAATTAAGCGACAGAGGTGCGGAAGCAGCTCCCGACATTGTCATTGAATTGCTATCACCATCTAATGCATACTACGATCTCCGGTATAAATTGGACCTGTATGAAAAACATGGAGTAAAAGAATATTTTATTGTAGATCCTGAGGACAATATTGTAATTGCATATGCAAATCAAAACAATAAGTTTACAGAGCAATACCGCGAAAAAAATATTATCCGCTCAACTGTTTTAGGAACAGATATCACCTGGTAATAATGAAAAATACAGACTCACGGTTAGATGCTTATATACAAAAAGCTGCACCCTTTGCGCAACCAATCCTTAATCATTTGAGGGCACTGGTACACAGAGCATTTCCGGATATACAAGAAACTATGAAGTGGAGTATGCCTCACTTTGATTATAAAGGAACGGTTTGTGGTATGGCTGCTTTTAAACAACATTGCACTTTTGGTTTTTGGAAAGAAAGTTTACTGAAGGAAAGCAACAAGGCTTTAAGTGAAAGAGAAAAAAATGCTATGGGAAGCTTTGGCAGAATTACCTCCTTGAAAGATTTACCTTCTGATAAAGTAATTATTGATCTTGTAAAACAAGCTGTAAAACTGAATGAAGAAGGAGTAAAAGTCCAGCGTTCTAAGCCTGGCTCTACAGCATTAGAAATACCTGATTATATTCTTTCTGAATTGGACAAACACACAAAAGCAAAAACTACTTTTGAAAACTTTCCTCCGTCTCATAAAAAGGAATACGTGCAATGGATAACTGAGGCCAAGACAGATGAAACCCGCAAAAAACGAATGGCTACTATGATGGAGTGGCTGGCAGAAGGAAAGGGCCGCAACTGGAAGTATGAGAAACGGTGATGTGACCGAAATCTTTCTCAGATAAAACGTTAACGTTACGCTCTTATTTCCCATCTAATTGGCTATTATTTACGAATAATTACCTTCGCTGCCATGGGAAAAAAGCTTTTTCTGCTGGATGCAATGGCGTTAATATTTCGGGCTTATTATGCGCTGATACGCAATCCGCGAATTACTTCTAAAGGAAAAAATACCAGTGCCCAGTTTGGGTTTACCAATACTTTATTTGATTTAATCAACACACAAAAGCCCACACACATGGCGGTGTGTTTTGATACCGCTGCCCCTACAGAACGGCATACAGATTTTGTTGATTATAAAGCCAACAGACAGGAAGCTCCGGAAGACATCATGTCGTCCATCCCCGACATTAAAAAGATATTGTTGAATTTAAATATTCCAATTATTGAAAGTGATGGTTACGAAGCTGATGATGTTATCGGGACATTAAGCTGCCAGGCCGCAGCCCTGGACTACGACGTGTTCATGGTAACGCCTGATAAGGACTTCGGACAACTGGTAAGCGACAGAATAAAGATTTATAAACCAGGCTACCAGGGTGGTGATGCAGAAATTCTTGGTCCAAAAGAAATTTGCGAAAAGTGGTGCATTAATTCTGTTGACCAGGTAATAGATATGCTTGGATTAATTGGAGACTCAGTAGATAATATTCCGGGCATTCTTGGTGTAGGACAAAAAACAGCATGTAAGCTTATTACTGAATATGGCACATTGGAAAACATTTTAGCAAATGCCGATAACATTAAAGGGGCTCTTGGCGAGAAGATAAGGACAGGACGGGATAGCGCAATCATGTCAAAGAAGCTGGCTACAATCATTACCAGTGTTCCTATTGCTTTTAATGAAGAGCAGTACCGGCTGAAAGAATGGAATACAGAAGCCTTGAAAGAGGTATTCAATGAATTTGAATTTAAATCAATTTCACGAAGAGTTCTGGGGGAAAGCCCCCTCCCAGCCTCCCCCGAAGGAGGAGGAGTTGCCGTGCAGCAAACATTGTTTGGGAATGGGAATGGAGCGCCGATAGAACTCATAGAACAACCTGTAGTCATTTCTGTAGTTCAACCGGCAAATAATATAAATAAAACAACTCATGATTATAAGTTGGTGCAGGGCGATGAAGCAATAGTGGAATTGGTAAAGAAATTAGCACAGCATTCTGAAATTTCCTTCGATACAGAAACTACTGATATAGATGCAAACAAAGCACAATTATTAGGCTTAAGCTTTTGCACAGAACCACACCGGGGATGGTATGTGCCTGTACCATGTGAAGATGTGAAAGAAACAAAACGACTTATTTCTCATTTCAATATCTTGTTCAAAAATGAAAATATAACCTGGGTTGGACATAATTTAAAATATGATCTGTTGATATTAAAGTGGTATGGCTTTGAGCTTAAAGGTGATTTTTTTGATACACTTCTTGCGCATTACTTAATTGAACCGGAAGGCAACCGAAACATGGACTGGCTCAGTGCAAAGTATTTAAATTATGAACCAATTCATATAGAGGAACTGATAGGGAAGAGAGGAAAAAGCCAGGGCTGTATGAAGGATATAGAAGTAGAAAAGATTAAGGACTATGCGATTGAGGATGCAGACATCACTTTGCAGTTCAAGAAAATTTTCGTGCCGCAGCTTACCAAGTACCATGTGCAAAAAGTTTTTGATGAAGTGGAAAATCCTTTGGCTAAAGTGTTGATGGATATGGAATTGGAAGGAGTACGCATTGATACAAATTTTTTAAATGATTATTCAAAACTGCTTGATACAGAAGCAAAAAAACACGAAGAAAATGTGTATGAGGCAGCAGGAGTTCGGTTTAACCTTTCCTCGCCAAAACAATTAGGAGAAGTGTTATTTGAAAAATTGCAACTTGATCCAAAGGCCAGAAAAACAAAAACCGGCCAATATGCCACTGGTGAAGACGTGCTGCAAAAGCTTTCTAACGAATTTAAGATATGCGATGATATTTTAGCATACCGTGAATTCACTAAGTTAAAATCAACCTATGTAGATTCATTGCCTTTGTTGATCAACAAACACACAGGACGGGTGCACACGACCTACGGGCAAGCGGTTGCAGTTACAGGAAGGTTGTCAAGCAATAATCCAAATCTTCAAAATATTCCAATTCGCACAGCTCGTGGACGTGAAATAAGAAAAGCATTTGTGCCAAAAGACCAAAATCATGTACTTGTGAGTGCAGATTATTCTCAAATAGAGTTACGTATTGTTGCTGCTATAAGTGGTGATGAAAACATGTGTGAAGCCTTCAGGTTAAATAAAGATATTCATACCGCCACTGCTATGAAAATATACAATGTGGATGAGTCTCAGGTTACAAAAGAAATGCGTTATAAGGCCAAAAGTGTAAATTTTGGAATCGCTTACGGACAGGGAGCTTTTGGTTTGGCTGAGAATTTAGGCATTAGTCGCTCAGAAGCAAAGACCATAATTGATAATTACAAAAAAGAATTTTCCGGTATAGCCAGATACATGGATGATCAGATAACTTTTTGCAGAAAGCACGGCTACGTGCAAACCATCATGGGTCGTAAGCGCTGGTTGAAAGACATTAATTCGGCAAACTTTACCGTACGTGGCTATGCAGAACGAAATGCCATTAACTCGCCCATACAAGGTACTGCAGCAGACATGATAAAGTTGGCAATGGTGAAAATTCATAAGTCGTTTAAAGAAAAAGACATCAAATCAAAAATGATATTGCAGGTGCATGACGAACTGGTGTTTGATGTTATAAAAGACGAGGTGGAACAAGTAAAGCCTGTAATATTAGATTGCATGCAATCCGCAATGGCATTACCCAATAATGTTCCGGTGATGGCAGAAGTTGGTGTTGGTGAAAACTGGCTCGAGGCGCATTAAAGGTCCGACCCCCCTGTGCCCCTAAGGGTGAACTTAATTACATCAATCCTTATTACAACAGAAGATTTTTTCACTTAATAAGTAGATGTGGTTTCCCATGTTGTAGAATCCTCAAAATTTTAGATACCCCTAATTTTAAAGCATGCATGAAGAAAATATAGAAAGTAGCAATCTAAGTTACCCCACCGGGGGACAGGGGGGTGCTATGCAAACCAATTCTGTTCCCTTCAGTATCAATGAAAACTCCCATAAATCCATATTCAGGTGAAATTTCAGTTTTAGGCTTCACAATTTTTCCACCTGCAGCTTCTATTTTATTTAATATATTTTGCACATCAGGATTAGCATTTAAATATATCAGTACTCCATCTGTATCAGAAGGTTTGTAAAAACCTTCTGCAAAAACAATAGCGCCACCGATTCCCGTCATTGAATCTTCAAGAGGAAACATGCGCATTTTGAAATTCGGCAGATCTATTGGTGTCAGGCTGATATCAAAAATTGTTTCATAAAACTTTTGGGCTCTTTCTAAATCTGTGGCTGGTATTTCAAACCAGCTAATAGCATTTTTAAAAGTCATTGTAGAAGGTTTTTCGAAAGGTATTAAATAAACCATTTAAATGCGAACCGCTAATCAAATAATCAGTGATTTAGTCTTTTAATCCGTGGTCGTATCTTGCACACCCAAAAATTTTGTATGGAGTATAAAAGAATTGTGGCAGTTACAGGTTTGCCTGGCTTGTATGAACTAGTAAGCAGTAAAAGTGATGGAGCTATTGTCCGATGCTTAAATGACAATAGCACAAAATTTGTTTCATCACGGGTACATAATTTATCGCACCTGGAAAGTATTGAAGTTTATACAACGGGGGAGAATGTTAACCTGGCAGACGTTTTTACTGCCGTAAAAAACAGCAGCGAACTCTTACCGGATGTAAAAGACAATAAACAGTTGAAGAATTATTTTGAAAGGATTTATCCTGAACTGGACTTTGAAAGAGTGTACGCAAGTGATATGAAGAAAATGATAAAGTGGTACGAAGAATTACAAGAACATAATGTGGAAATTAAGTTGACTGAAGAAGACCTCACCCCAACCCTCTCCACAAGTGGAGAGGGAGACATTAATTTGAACCGTTCCGCAACCAAGGGTGCAGCAAATGTTCCGAAATATAATGTGAGAGATAGGATGCAATTTGAGAATGCCAGACGGATGCGGAAGGGAAATACGGAAGCTGAAAATACTTTATGGCAATATTTACGGAATAATCAGCTTGAAGAAAAATTTCGCAGACAACATCCAGTTGATGGTTTCATAACAGACTTTGTTTGTCTTCAAAAGAAATTAATTATTGAAATAGATGGTGGTTATCATCAATCCGATGAACAAAAAATTGATGATGCAGATCGCACAGCAATTTTAAAGGACATAGGATTTAAAGTATTGCGCTTCACCAATAATGAAGTACTCTTTTCAATAGAAACTGTTTTGCAAAAAATAAAAGAGCAACTAAAAGAATATCCAAAGTCAAGCAATACCCTTCGATCTAAAGGCTCCCCTTCTCCACCTGTGGAGAAGGGGTGGGGGATAGAGGTCACTCCCCTCTCCACGAGTGGAGAGGGGTTGGGGGTGAGGTGTTACACCACCCGCCCTGACACCATCTTTGGTGTAGACTTCATGGTTCTTGCTCCCGAACATGATTTAGTCGAGCAAATAACTACTTCTGAGCAAAAGAAAGCCGTTGAAGAATATATTGCTTATGTAAAAAGCAGAACCGAAAGAGATAGGGTGGCGGAGAAAAAAATTACCGGTGTGTTTACCGGTGCGTATGCGCAGCATCCTTTTACAGAAAAACAAATTCCAGTTTGGATATCAGAATATGTATTAATTAGCTATGGTACAGGTGCAATTATGGGAGTGCCAAGTGGTGATGAACGCGACCATAAGTTTGCCAAACACTTTAATATTCCTATTACAAACATCTTCGGTGATGCTTATAATGGAGAAGAAGCTATTATTGACAAAAATGCTGTGTTGTACAACAGTGATTTTTTGAATGGCATGACATATAACAAGGC
>JBHENB010000063.1:11312-11633 GCA_046262255.1 Chitinophagaceae bacterium | reverse complement strand
TTCAGACAATCGCATCTTCAGCATTTTGGATATTGTTGAGGATATAACTAACAATGGTGTAAATATTTCCGGCAAATAGCACAGAAACAAATAAAATTTCAATAACGCCGGGCTTTTATGAACTTTGTAAAACGGACATGAAAGTAATTTCTTCATTTTTATTTTTATTAGTTGTCCTGATTGCTTCCTGCGCTAATGGAAAGCAAGTGGTTTATATAGGAAGCACTCCTGCTCATCCCGTGGTAAGAACTTTCCTGGGGATCTCTCTCTCTGATTCTGTTGACTTTATCAGATGGAAACTGGTCATAAAGAATAATCAGT
>JBHENB010000063.1:0-11302 GCA_046262255.1 Chitinophagaceae bacterium | reverse complement strand
CATTAAATATTGACCGCCCCCGAAATGCAGATCAAATCAATGTAATTGCAAATCAAACCGTTCTTAAAGATTCCATGGCATTTGAGGGAAGAACTCCCTGTATGAAATTTTCAGACGGTCAGCCAGGCGCCGGCTGTATTAAATTAAAATGGTATGTTGTTCTTTATGCGGATTCTAAAACGAAGGAACCAACAACCTATCGCATGAACGGAACTGCCTATAGAAGGGAAGGAGCTAAATCAGGAACGTGGAGAATAATTACAGAAAAAGACGGTACGACTATATATCAACTCAATTCTGACAAGGTAAATGCTCCTCTTTATCTCTTAAAACTTGACGAGAACATTTTGGTTTTTATAGATGAAGAAAGGGAGTTACTGGTTGGAGATAAAAATTTTAGTTACACCCTAAATAAAAGATGGTGACAAGGCATCCGCTATCTATCAGCAATATGTGATAAATACACAGTAAGCGATTCAACGTTATAATCTAGCCTGTTTAAATTTACTATCCAATTCGATTGCCTCTTTCAATAACAAAATAATAGAAGCTAAATCTATTTCACCCGGGGAGTGAAAAATTTTATAAAACACCTGTTTATTTGTGCCATGCTTTAGATAACTAGCTGCATCTTTTAATTCATTGCCCTGACAAAAACCCAATAAAACTCCGCTTTTAACCCCACCCCATGGAACAGAAGCCGGCCATATTAAGCAGATTCTTCTTCTGCCATAATAGAATGGGACATTGTACGTGAGTTTCTCTGTGCAATATGCAGGCAGATTTTCTAATACAATTTGCCGCAAGACATCTACAATTATACGTTCCTCCTCCGGCAGGTATTCCCAAAACTCAATTAATGAATTGAATTTTATTCCATTTTGAAAACTCATTCTTCTCCATTATGATCGGCTAATAAGTAGGTATCAATAGAGAAATTCTATTAATAGTAAGAGGATTTATAGAGGAGAGCCAGAGTATGTGCCAATGATTAATCCCTGTCTGCTTTTCTCTGCTCTTTTTCAATTTTTCTCATTCTTCTTTCTCTTTTTCTTTCCTGACGCTTTATTTTTTTCTGTTGCTTTTCTATACGCCTTTGTTTTTTCTCAATCTTACGTTGGTGTTTTTCTGCGTCCTTTAAATCGCTTTCAATACGTTGTTGTGATTTTGCCAACGCAACACTATCAACCGTCTGAGAATGTGCTTGCGTATTGCTAAGTATAATACCAGCAAATAAGAAGAGTATAAAAATTTTTTTCATAAAATTGTTTTTAAGGTAAAAGTTGTAAGCCCGTACCAACCATCAAAGTACATAGAAAGATAAGAAACTTAAATTTAACCAGCCTGACCCTGATAAATACGCAGGTTTGTATTTGTTGATTTCCGAAATAATTGCGTAGTAGTTTACGGCACAAAGCGTATGGAGCTTGGCAAAAAATCTGTAAAAATTACAAGGGATAAGCAACCAGTAATTGATGAAAAGGGTTATTACCTGAAAAAAGTGATTTTTGAATAAACGAATGCTTTTACATAAGGAGCAGCCTGATTAAGAACCTCAGGATAACAGGAGAGATTTGCTTTGTTGGTTCGTCCAAAGGAGTTCTTTGAAGCCTTGGATATGATACAATGTAAAATAATCAAGGCTTTGTGTGCTAGTGTGTTGAAAAACAAGGGCAAATTCTAAAATTTTAGGAACGGAGATAACAAAATTTCATCTTAGCTTTTTGCAGGCTTCGAAGGCCTTACTTCTATCTTGCTTGGCAATGTTCTCGGGTGCATATGCAAAAGATCGGAAACGATTTGCCCGATATCTTCCGGTTGTATTTTCCATGCATCTGCATCAGATGGTGTATGATCATTGAAATGAGTAGCAACAGATCCCGGCATAATTGTAGTGACTTTATACCGTGCTTTCTCAGATCAAGCATAATAGCTTGTGTAAAGCCTACTAATCCAAACTTACTGGCATTATATGCAGATCCGTTTTCAAAAAAATTAACACCAGCCAGGCTGGCAATGGTAATGATATAACCGCTGGATTTCTTTAGTGCATCTATGCTCGCTTTCACACTATTAAAAACACCCGTAAGGTTGGTGTCAATCGTCTGCTTCCATTCTTCTTCAGTTAAAGTATCAATGGATGAAAAATGCCCTACGCCGGCATTTACTACCAGCAAATCCAATTGCCCAAAACGGTTAACTACTTCCCTTACTGACTCTGCTTCAGAAGCCATGGAACATACATCCGATTGCAAAGCCAGTATTCTGGACGGATCGTTGCTTAAAGATGCAGATGCTTCTTTTGCTGCAAACAAGGTTCTGCTGGAAATGGCTACTCTCATGCCTTCTCCCAGGAGAGTTTTGGCAATTCCATATCCTATTCCTTTGCTGCCGCCGGTTATATAAGCCACTTTATCTTTTAAATCATTCATACGTGCATGTTGAATTTTTTTGAAAAAGAATAACAAAGTAAAGGGAGCTCAGTAAATTATTTAGGGGAGAAAAAAATACGCATGGCTTGTTTTTGCTTTATTAGCAGGTATGTCAAAAAGGTTAAGTGCCAGTGTGATTTCTGACGTCTTTTGCGAATAAAGAATTGTTCAAAAGGTAAATGAACTTAATACCTGCGTCGACCTGTAATTGCTCCTCGTAATAAAGCCACGATAAGGGTAAAGAGTGCTGAACCAATCACTGCCCAAACAATGGGAAAAGGCTTGCCTTCAATGTTGATGGCAAAAAGTTCAGGTAAGCCAAACTTACCTGCCAGCCACATACCAAGGTAAGCCCCAATAAAACCAACAAATATGGACACCAGGCACCCGCCTAAATCGTAACCTGCCAGCGATTGTCCTATTGAGCCGCATATTGCAGCTATTAATAAGAGAACTAATAATCCTATTATTGTCATAGCTTAAAAATTTAATTAAAAGTAGAAATTATTTCCAGACAATTTTTTAAATGACGCTGAGAATTTTACAACACACACTAAAATCTGTGTAAACATAGATAAAAGCATCGTGGGCAACAACGAGCCTTATTCCTTAATCGCAATTAATCCGTAATCTTTCTATAATCTGTAGTTCTGTTTTCCGGAGAAGGAACGCCGATTAACCATTTCAGCTTACTTCCGCATAATATTTTGGTACAGGGCATGCAACTAAAGAAAGTCCCAACAATTGCAGCTGCCTGTTATTCCTTGGTAACGGAGAAGTTATGTTTTCTCTTAACCTTTTGCGGTTGTTTAGCGCTATTTAAAACAGGGTTAAGCAGGGGAGGAGTACTTTCTACTATTTGTTTTACACTTGCAGCAAGGAAAGCATTTTCAGGACTTACAATAACATTAGTGATGTTCGTTGCACCGTCAGTCCCGATCTCATACTCTACTGTGAAGAAATAGGTTTCTTTCTTCACCTTTTTTGAAGATAATAACTCCTTCTTTAAGCTAACGGTTAGTGAATCGGTGTACTCCTTCCAGATCTTAGTGTTGCTTTTTGCCGGGGCTACAGATTTCGTTGTAACAGAAGCTGGAGTTGTATTATTTGTATTGACAGTTGCTGTTGCTGGATTAGCGTTGGTATTTCCTTTATTTGTAGACCCATCCTGGATCACTGTCGTTGTAGATTTTGGCTTCCCGGGTTCTATTTTCTTTTGTGATGTATCAATTTTCGAACTCAGATCATCTGTTCTCCTTATCACTCCACTTGAATCCTTTTTGAGTTTACCACCGTAAAGCAGGTCTTTTAATTTTTGGCCGTTTGCAGTAGTGGCTGATAATATCAATACGAATAGGATGGCCTTTTTCATAGGTGCATGTTTTCTCAACGGAAGGTAAAAAACAAAACTGTTAGGAAGTTCATAAGATTTTTGAAAATGGTGGTCTTCTATGGCAGACTACCTAAAGATCTCGGGAAACACAAATTCTATTGTTGGCGATGCTAAGCACTGTCCCGTGCACATTACAAACAGCAACCTTAAAAATAGTTGTAGTGTAAAGGATTTCTTCATAATTTGAAATCTGATTGGCAGTTCCTCTGATGATATGGGTTGGATTTTGCAGTTGTTTTTAATTAAAATTAATTCTTAAAAACTTTAACCATGAAATCAGTATTCATTACACTTTTAACTTTTGCAACACTGGTTTGCGGAGCACAAATTTCCAATTCAATTTTAGCGTACAATAGTAAATACGACTTTGTGCCCGGTGATAAAATTATTGCTCTTGAAAATTTTGGAACAACTGAATTAGGTGATTTTCCTGCAAGATGGAATACGAACGCGACAGCAGAAGTGGTGACCTTTAATGGCAAACCCGGAAAATGGATGAAAATAAACAAGGAAAGTGTCTTTCATCCTGAATTTATTACCAACCTTCCTGAAAATTTCACATTGGAATTTGACCTCGCCGTGAATAGCGGCTGGAATAGTTTACCTTTTGTTATTAATATTACTAATCTCAAATCTCCCAAGGAATACACAGATTACTATCATTATGTATCTTGGAAAGGTACACATACTATTCATTTGGAGTTTAGTCCTGTTCGGGTGGATCAGCGTACCGGAAGTTCCAAGCTTTTGGCCGGAAGAGATGGCAATCATGAAGTTAATAATGACGTGGAATATAAAACATGGGATAATGCTTCCACGAACTTTGCTCATATTTCTCTGTGGCGTCAAAACAAACGTTTACGTGTTTACCTGAACGGCGAAAAAATATGGGATGTGCAAAACGTTTTTGATCCTGCAAGCAAATACAACGCTATTACCTTTGCAATGCAAGGATCATACAACCTCGACGATTATTTTGCTTTATCCAATATCGTCCTTGCGGCAGGTGCACCGGATACCCGTAACAAATTGAGTAAAGCCGGCAAGTTCGTAACTACAGGTATTCTTTTCAATAGCAATACCGCGGAGATAAAACCGGAATCCTATGGGGTACTAAGGGAAATAGGCAATATTCTAAAGGATTCATTGAGGAGTATGAATATCATTGGACATACCGATGGAGACGGTGATGAAAATAGAAATTTAGTATTATCTAAAATTCGGGCGGAGGCAGTAAAAAATTATTTAGTAACCAATTTCGGAATTGTAGCAGACAGCCTGCAAGCGATAGGAAAGGGTGAATTATCGCCCATTGATAAAAATACCACCGAGGAAGGAAAAGCTAATAATCGCAGAGTAGAATTTGTAGCTTTACCTATAACAGTTAAGCCTGCACCCAAATCTATCACCCCTGCAATTAAAAATTAATTTTAGGAATTACTGGTTATCATTCCAGTCTGGTGGCAGTAAAAATTGCGGATAGCATTTGGTCAACAATGTCATCGAAACAAGTTAATCACGGTGAAGCTTATGGCGGTGTGAACGTCAACAGGGTAAAGAAATATTTCAATACAATTACAAAATTATTTATCGCTTTTTCTTTGCCTCTAAAGAAGGGAGCATCGTTTTATATTCCTCTAAAATGGCGTTTGCTTTTCAGGTAAACAAACTCCGCCCTGATAACCAGTCGGGGCGGGCACTTATAAATAACACCAGGCACCACCAAGTGAACAATCGGCTACGATAGATTTTATAAGGATCTTGCTTTTTGCAGTTCAGACCTGTTGGAACTTTTATCGGCAATCGCCATTAGTTTTTGCAGGTAACGCAGAAAACGAACAGTAGACAGAAGCAGAAAGTACTTAAGTGGTTCTTCATTGCTGCCATTGAAGAAGATTTAGAAGAATAAATGTAATGAAATCCCATTACAATGGTCGTTAATGTGTAAGGAAGTGCTCCGTGTATGATCCATTTGGCGCTTCTACAGCTGACTGCTGCTACATTGCATCTGTTTTTTTATTGGAGAAACACACAAAAACGAGTACGTGGCGAACATCACCAAGGACGATCCGATTTTCCTTCTTTAGAAATGCGATATTTATCAGTTACTTTATTCTACCTTCTTTTCAGAAAATAAAAGTTCATATGGCCATTTTGTATAAAGCCGAGGCGTTCATACAGTGCAATTGCTCTCTGATTATCATCACGTACATGTAGAAACGGTACCTGGTCACTTTTGCAAATAAGGTCCAGCTGGTGCTGAAGGAGCGCAGCGGCGAAACCTTTACCAAGATAGTTTGGATGGGTACACACTGCACTTACTTCCGAAAAATTGTAAACATGAAGGCGTTGACCCGTCATTGCTACTAATTTGTCATGGTCAAAGATTCCGTAGTAATATCCGAACTCGATGGTTCGTTTATCGAATGGACCGGGCTTTGTAAGCTTAGCAAGCGCTATCATCCCTTCAACATGTTTGCTTTCCAGTGGAACAAGCTTTTGTGAATTATCAGTTGCAATGGAGTTGCCCGTAAATACAAACTGAAGCCCTTTTATTTCACGTATAAGATGCCAGCCTTCTGGTTCTTTGATTATGTTTCTGGTTGCATATAATATATTGCGACCGGCAGGAAGCAGGTTGTATAGTTCATCAAATCCTTTATTATAGTTCACGTGGAAACCTGCAAAAGGAGAAACTTCTTCATCAAAGTATTTTACATTCTCAGTGCCGGCACCCAGGTGTGCATCACCGGATTGCAAGGCGTAATAAACAGGGTTGTTTAAAAGCGGGTGCACTATGCAAATGTATTTGTATGTATCAATAACTAAGCTGCTTATCGTAATAATTAGCAGGATGACCTGCGCTTCTGTTGTTGGTGAAATACACCACAGCTCTTGGGCAGCTGCGAACACCGCAAAGGGAATTTTTTTTTTTAATAATTTATATAATTTGCACTTAATTTTTCTTATCCCTTGCAATAGCCTTCCTGCCCTTTAATATTTTTAATTATTAAAACTCAAACCAATGAAGCAATTCAGATTTGTTTTTATGCCGCTGATTGTAACAATCCTTTTCTTTTTAACCTCATGCACTGGAGATGATAGTAAAGGGCCAACAGGTACTGATTCAACCATTGTGGACACTAGCACCAATGGGGTTACAACGGAAACAAGCACTATCATTACCACACCGCAAAACATAATGATAGCAACACACAAGGTGTCGGATTTTGCTAAATGGAAAGCTTCCTATGACGAACATGATTCTATGCGGTTGGCTAATGGCATACATAGTTTTGTAATTGGCCGCGGTCTGCAAGATTCCAATATGGTGTTCGTTGTCGTAAAAGCTGATGATATGGAGAAAGCAAAGGCATTTGCCAAAGACCCCAGCCTGAAGAGGGCCATGCAAAAAGGAGGAGTAATAGGCGCACCTACGATCTCTTTTGCTACGATCACATGGCAGGATACTGCTGTTATCAGCTCTTCCATCCGATCCAGGACAACGTTTACCGTTAAAGACTGGGATGCATGGCAAAAGAATTTTGCAGATAGTAAGCAGGAAAGGATAAATAATGGTATAACTGACAGGGCATATGGCCATGATGCAGATGACAATAAAAAAGTAACGCTGGTGACGGCCTTAGCAGATACTGCCAAAGCCTTTGCTTATTACAAATCAGATGAGTTAAAAAAAAGAAGAGAAGCAAGCGGAGTGATCGGCGAACCGAAACGGTTTCTATTCCGAGTAGTCCAGCGGTATTAGCATATATATGTTTTGCTATTAAAAAAAATTATGTTCGTCATTTCTTTGAGGATAATCCGGCCTTTGAATTAGTGAATGCGGTAGAAATTTTGAAGTGAGCCCGATTATGCGTCGCCCTTGTTACAAGGATTTTTCATGTCTTTCTGTTATTGAGCTTTTGACTGCCATCAACAAAAGGTAGTAAAAATTTAGATATTGGTAAGCTGACCGGGGTATCATTGGCTAACGCACAAGAGCCACAGCAGACACGGCGGAGACGAAGAACGCACAGTAACCCAAAGTAGACACGGCGAGGACCAGAAGACTTAGGCCAGCAGTCCTATAATTTGAAGAACACTACGGATAGCGAGGGGTATCAGAGGTATCGTTCGTTGATAATGTCCACATGGTGTAAAGTATGTCCAAGTACAACAAAGCCAAGAGCATTGCTATCAATTCTATAATTGCTTACCTGTCCTTTGTTATTCAGTTGTTCTTCGTCGAAAGATTCAAATAGCTTGCGTGATGAATGTTGAACAGCCTCAAACTCACTCATAAGATCTTCTTTGGTTCTTTTGTCTGCATTAGCATGAGCAGCATAGTCTTCTTCTTCAAACGAAAGCAATGGCTGATTGCTGTCTTTCCTTGCAACGATGAGAGCCCGATTGCAAAAGATTCTTTCCGCATCAATCAAATGCTGCACTACTGCCTTAATGGTCCATTTTCCTTCGGCGTATGAATGCATCCACTTTTCATCAGGAATGTTTTTCAAAAAAGAGATGACATCAAAACGTTTGGCAAAGGCTTCTTTCACATCATCCTGCTCTACTGCATTGATCTCATCATGCAGATGTGGGGGCAAAGTTTGCAGATCAGGTTTTGGCATAATGGAGTGTTTTACGAAAGATACCAAATGAGTCTGAGATGAGACACTTTTGTCATTGATCCGGCATTATTCAATCAAACTGTCGTCGTTGGTATTGTGTGCAGATAGGTGTAATTCAGGATAGTTTTGCCTGACACAAAGTAAAGGTGCGTTTGACGGACGTGAGTCGCAACTTGTCTCGCTCTGCGGAGGCTCACGCGAGCAATTCTATAATGTGAGAACACTATGGATAGCTGAGGCGTGTTTCTTGTCATCTGCGTTGGTGAGCTATCACATTGCCCGTGACAACACCAACAACGGCATGAAAAATAAGGTGAAGTGCTTCGGCATTTTCACCTTATTTTTTGTATGTGCTGAACTTCATCATGCGGGAACGTTACCCGATTTTGGCTCGTACACATAGTGTGCAGGTACTACGTGGGGCGGAGGAACTTCGCGGCCGGTACGCTGAATGATGGGGAGCAGGGTCTTTCCAAATTCACTAAAAGCGTCTTGCGATTCCCACACATCTACTACCGTCCAGCCGCCTTCGGGACTACGAAAACCCACATGAGAGATCAATCCTTTTGGGTGTTCTTGTCCTGCGGCTCTGAGGTCGTCCCATACCTGCTCGTAATCTTTTGACGTGAAGTCGGGAGAGTTAAACATAACAACTACTTTTTCCATAAGAGAAGGTTTAAGGGTGAATAAAAAATGTTGAGGGTACCGGTGAGCAGTTGTTCCAGAGGGAGGACAGCAAAGGTAGGGAGTTGTTTGAAACAGAAACTGATTTTCGTGACGCTTTTTTTTTCCAGCAACGTCTCCCGCAGGGGATGTTGTTAATCACGAGGGGTGGGAAATGACGCAACGTCCCTCCGGCGCACAGTGGGCAAGGCAAGGAGACATTGCTGGGAAGATGAGAGATATTTTGGCATGAACCGGTTTGTGAAGAAGTGAGATGGGGAAATAGAGAATACATAAAGAGTTTCTTATTTTAGGTATCGCAAATTGCGATGCCTACTGCATGAGTAAAAGCAAATCTTTGAGTGCAATTCCAGATGAAGTTGTAATAAATAAAATCTTTTTACTGCGCAACCAGAGAGTAATGATTGATCGTGACCTGGCTGAACTGTATGGAGTTAAAGCAATAAGACTAAGAGAACAGGTAAAGAGAAATATAGAAAGGTTCCCGGAAAATTTTATGTTTCAACTTTCTGAAGAAGAAGTTGAGCACATGGTATCGCAAAATGCGATACCATCAAAGAAACATCTTGGCGGTTTTTTACCTTATGCTTTTACTGAACATGGAGTTCTGATGCTGGCTAACGTATTAAAAGGTGAAAGAGCTATGCAAATGAGCATCCGAATTATCGAAGTCTTTATTAAAATACGAGAGATGCTGCTAACACATAAAGACATTCTGCTTCGATTGGAAAAAATGGAAGCAAAATTAACAAGCCACGACGAAGACATTCAACTAATCTTTAAATATCTGAAACAATTATTAAATCCGCCACAGACACCAAGAAGAAAGATTGGGTTTAAAAGAAATAACGAAGGTTGAACATTTGGGTCTTATTAACCCCGAGTCCACAAGTGAGACTCGGCTAGGAAAAAGGCTTATTTTCCCTTTTTCAACATACGCTTTTAGGCTGTCGCGAATAACTGTAGACAATTTTATATCATAGGTGCATTGTGCAGAAACTGTTGTTGCTATAATCATTTGATAAACTGTGGCAACAGTAAGCTGCAAAAAATTTATAGTCAATTTCATGATGAACTAATATATGATTTTATAGAAACTTCCTGTAGTTAGCCTCAGCGTCCTCGCTGAGGTTCAATTACTATTCATCTACAAGCTGTACAAACCTCAGCCAAGAGGCTGAGGCCAGCCAGGCAAGTTCATACACACGTAAATGTTACAACTAAATTATCAGCAATTTAAAGGTAATTCTATCGCTGAACGCCCCCGTCTGGTCTCTGACCAACGGGGTTAAAGGTAATTGGCTTTCTAACGTTTTGTTGCAGCAGATCTGGCAAGCTTCATAAATACGTCTCTCTCTTGTCCGATAAATGCTTCGGCTGGCGACGTCGGTAATCGCTGGATGAGGAAAATACGAATCATGTTCCATTCCGGATCAACCCAACCTCTTGTCCCAAGTAGCCCGCCATGGCCATAAGATCCAAATGATACCGCTGAGGTTGTGTCAGTAGGGGCTAGAGAAATATTAACTCCCAAGCCATAACCGAAGCCGGGACGGTTCAATATATTTTTTACTTGCGCAGATGTCATCAGTGTAACACTTTTGGCAGACAAAATTCGTTTGCCGCGGTAATTGCCGCCCTGCAACAGCATTTGGTAAAACGACAGCAAGTCACTGGCAGTTGAAAACATACTCCATGAAGGTCTCGGAAATGTCAGCCAGCTCATATACGAATGATCATAGTATGGGGATAACTGCAGTTTGGATTCTTTTACCTCATATGCGGTTGCGATTCGGTATTTTTTCGCAGAATCTGGAAGCAATACATAACTGTCGAGCATATTCAGTGGCTTAAAAAGCCGTTCACTAACAAATTTTTCATAAGACATCCCTGATGCCACCTCGATGAGTCTGCCAAGTACATAATAACCGAGATCGCTGTAATTATATTCAGTACCGGGATAAAATAACAAGGGAACTTTTGCAGCCATGGCAACAAAGTCTGCCAATGATTTTACCGGTTTAGTAAATTGCTTGCGCACATCTGCCGGAATTTCTTCTGGCAGCCCTGATGTGTGACTCAGCAAGTGCTTTATAGTAATTGTTCCACGATGGGCCGTCAGGTGTGTCGAATCCCTGTTTGCATGCGGGATAGATTTAAAT
>JBHENB010000062.1:0-12138 GCA_046262255.1 Chitinophagaceae bacterium | reverse complement strand
CTATACAGTGGCCTATGCGCTGCAAAAAATTGATTCACCAAGTATCCTATTTTTCCTGGGTATATTGTTAGCAATAGCTGCATTGGAATCTACAAATCAATTGCAAGAGATTGCTAAGTGGATGGATGCCAATTTAAAAAATCAAAATCTAATCGTTATGACAATTGGTTTGCTCTCGGCAATTGTGGATAATGTGCCATTGGTAGCTGCAACTATGGGCATGTATAGTTTGCAGCAATACCCCACCGATCATAGTTTTTGGGAATTTCTGACTTACTGCACAGGCACTGGCGGCAGTGCATTAATAATCGGATCGGCTGCAGGTGTGGCAGCAATGGGGATAGAGAAAATTGATTTTATGTGGTATTTGAAAAAGATTACCTGGCTGGCCTTGATAGGATACTTTGCAGGAGCCGGTGTTTATATTTTGCAGGAGAAGTTTTTTTAATCGTTTGTCACAAGCCTGACAAAAACAACTACTCAAACAACTCATACTTAGTCTTTGGTCTCCTGCTTTCCAACCAGTTGAATCCTTTTAAACGCATTTCACC
This sequence comes from Chitinophagaceae bacterium, assembly GCA_046262255.1. Classification (GTDB taxonomy): domain Bacteria; phylum Bacteroidota; class Bacteroidia; order Chitinophagales; family Chitinophagaceae; genus Flavisolibacter. The sequence continues at coordinate 11,587 of JBHENB010000062.1, read as the reverse complement.
CGGAGTTTTTTGTGATATTGGCCATAGTGTACCTTTAACTGCGCTTCTGAAAATTACTTTATGCAAATCTCCTTGTTTAAAATATACATCTAATGCATCGCTGGTGGTTTGATTGATACCACTATAAGCACTGTCATCGTCTCTTATAAAATAGATGGACTCTGCAGATCCTTTTGCCCGTACAGAATCAATGGCACCACCTGTAAAATAGCCATTCATTCTTGTTGCCTTTACCTGGTTAAAGACGTTTGGCTCTAATTCATTAATTAAAAAACTGTTCTCAAAAACATTTACTCTGTCTGCTTTTTTATTTTTTGTAAAGAGAAAAATAGTGTCCCCTGTTATCTGGCTTCCCCTGCTCCACACAACAGGGTTATCAAATAATCGGAAGGTTGAATCTTTAAACGAATAAAATAAGCTGTCACTTACGGCCTGTACCGAATCTGAAAATATCCGCACATTTCTAAATGCCTCAAAATAGCGGTTGGTGCTGTCATTTTTAAACAGCTTGTTGTTTCGTTTTCCTGGTTTCGCCTTTTCAGTTGTATCCGGAGTTTGAAATAAATCAGTTAGCCGTGCAGAAAAAAGCGTATCCGCTGTTACGTAAATGGAATCTTTCTCCTGCTTTATTATCATTAATGGATTACGGGTAGCCAGGTAAGCATCGGTTTTTTTATTGGCAAAAATTTCGTTTGCTAAAATGTTAACGCCTTGTGCTGTATCAATCAATACTCCTCTGCCTCTTATTTGTACAACACCTGCAACATCATCATTTGCTATCTGATCCCCCATAATTCTTAATGACCCATCTTCAATTACCGTACGTTGTGTAAATTCTGCACGGCCACCACGTATATCATAATAGCCTTCTTTTGTACGTATTGTACGTCTGCTGCTATCGCGGATAAAAGTTTCAGAAATAAAACGTGCAACCTGCGTTTCTGTATTATATAAAAGCGAATCCGTTTTTAAATAATAGGCCGGATCTTTTAATTCAACATTTTTTTTAAAATATACATCTCTTACATCAGCATAATAAACACCTTCCTTGCTGGTAAGTACCGATTTTTTATTAACCACCCTTCCGCCATTTTTATAAGTACCAATTCTGGAGGCCATATCATACTCCAGGTCATTTGTTGTAAGGGTGCCGTGCCCATCTGTAAGTCTCACGTTCCCTCTTAAGTAAGCCATTCTTCTATCGGTGAGGTAACGAAGGTAATTAGCATAAACATGTGCAGTGTCGCTGTCATTAATATGCACATTGCCAAAGGCCTCAAAGGTTTTTGTATTATTGTTTATAACACAGCTATCACAATAAAAAAGTGCAGTGCCTTGCCTTATTCTAACATTCCCTGAAAGAATTTGTAGTTCAGTAGTGGTGTTTATTTTACGATATTCAAACTTTCCTACACCTTCTAATATTTCAATAGGTAATGGAGGTCCGGTGACAGGAGCCTGAGCTTTCGCAAGAAGGACATTTAAAAAAGCGATTAAAAAAATTAAAACTGTGTTTAGCTTCATCGTTTGCCACCAGGAATAGTATCCTTTATTGCCGGCGAAGTTATAGGCGAAGGGCTGCCTTTACCTCCAAACACCGAAATATTAACGTACCGTTTCGGATGCAATCTCATATCATCCATAAGGATTTCGGCGCTCAGTGCTGCCCTGTTTAACTGGTCGTAGAATTTGCGGTCATTCAGCAGAAGCCCCAAAGAGCCGTCTTTGCTATTAATGCGGTTTACACTATTCTTTAATTCTGCTGTAGTTCCTTTTAATTCATTGATAGTGCCTTCTATTGCAGCCACTGTTTCCTGTATGCGTGCATTAGCTAAATTAGCAGTAGTTATTTCTACATTCCGTATAGATTGACCTACAGCTTCATTGTTCTTTGCAAGATTGTCTGTAACTGAATTCAAATTGCTTATAGTATGAGCTAACGCACCTGTTTCTGCATTTAATAATCGCTGCAAATGTGCAGAAGTTATTGTAAGGTTTGTAATCATGGTGCGCAGATTATTATTGGTATTAGGATCGAATATGGAATTAAGATTTCCAAGGGTTATCTTAAGTGAGTCCAGGGTTTCATTTACACGGGTAACAGTAGGGGCAAGCTGTGTTTTTATATTTCCCATTAACCCCGGAACTAATTTGGTTGAAATGGTATCACCAGATTGAAGATAGGTATTGGCAGTTCCTTTTTCTATAGTAATGTATGAAGATTGTAATACAGTTGCGTCAATTATTGCAATAGAATTTGTTGGGATGCTTACATCACGGGTAAGGTGAATTTCAACTATGATAGAATCCACAAGGTCGTTAACAGGCTTGAACTGATAAACTGTACCAATAGGCAAACCATTAATTTTCACCATGTTTGATTTTTCCAAAGCCCCTAAATCACTAAACACAGCATAAATAGTAGGTGTTTCTTTAAATAAACTTTTACCTTTTAAAAAATTAAATCCTATTACGAGTATCAAGATAGCCACTATGGCAAGTATGCCAACCTTAGCTTCGTTAGAAATTTTCATGAATTGTAGTTTTTCTTTGCAGTCTGTTGTTTATTGCCTTCAAAATAACAATAAATTTTTTAGGCAAAACATCATGGGTACTAAATAAGGGCTTACGAGTAAAAAATCATACCATTTTAACTATATTACCAAAGTTGCAAAATAATGGATGTTTCTTTTGAAAGAAAGCATCATAAATAGTGGTTATTATATTAGAACGATTATTTTTTGAAGTGGGTATGCTTTGTTGCATTTCCTTTTTTTCATTCCACTCAATGTAACTTCTTAATGCACTGCTAATATTTTCCACAATTTCTTCCTGGCCTTTATCGCTGTTCAGATATTCTTCTTCTTCCTTATTAGAAATAAAGCCGGTTTCAATTAATACACTTGGCATTCCGGTAGCATGCAACACCCAAATACCTTCCCAGTTTCTTTGTTGTACACCGCGGTTTACCCTCCCGGCTTTTGCAAATTCTGCCTGTACCAATTCAGCAAAATGTAAACTGCTTCTAAAATATTTTTTTGTGTAAAGAAGCCGCAAAGCTTTGATTGCCGGATCATTTTCCGTCATGGCGGCTTCATCATTTTCTTCGCCAGAAAACTCGCCCTGAACAGAAACTGAATTTTGTTTTTTTACGCTTTCTTTAGCTGTCCAGATAAATGTTTCTGTGCCTGTAACTTTGTTTACAACATAATATGGCTGATATACAGGTATTTTAGTGATAACTTTTTTTCTTTTCTTGCCTTTCCCCTTATAGGATATTTTGTGATTATAATCAATTATCTTCTTTTCATACCAACCGCCGGGAGCCTTGCCTATAAAATTGCAATGAATACTAATAAAAAGATCGGCGCCTGAGTTATTTGCAAACTCTGCTCTATACCTGTTTCCTTGCTTGTGATCAGGCATGTTGCCTGGAATAGCATCCGTTGTTCTGGTGTAAAGCACTTTTATGTTTCGGAAATTTCTTTCAATTTCTTTTCCTAACTTTTTGCTTATCTGTAAAGTCAGTTGTGCTTCTGTAGAAATTAAGCCCTTAGCACCCTGGTTTATTCCTCCATGTCCAGGATCTATAATAATGGTTTTAACTCCCTTTTGGTTTTTTTCCCGGTGGAATGAAGTAAAAAGCGTAATGCTATATATGCAAAAACCAAGAAGAAACAATTTTCTGATCATTATTTTTCCCGTTGTTGAATTGCTTTCAGGAATGAGTATGCCTGGTCGTTATTATTTGTTGCAGGCACTTTTTGTGCAGTAAGTGTTTGTTGTTTTTCCAGCCAGCTTACATAGCTTTTTAATGCATTTTTTATACATTCTGCAATCTCTTGCTGCCCTTCTTTACTATTTAAATAATCTTCTTCAGCAGGATTTGTTATATAACCTGTTTCCACTAAAACGCTTGGCATGGCTGTAGCCTGCAAAACCCAAATGCCCACCTGACGCTGTTTTTGGCCTCTGCTCACTCTGCCTACCTGGCTAAATTGTTCTTCTACCATTCCCGATAATGTAGCGCTGCGTTTAAAAAACTGCTTTGTTTTTAAAAGAGATAAAGCAATAAACTCCGGAGAGTTCGGATCAATATCGCCATACTTTTGCCTGTAATTTTCCTCGCCCAGCATTGGTGCATTTTCCCGGATTGCAATGTCTTTGTGTTCTGTTTTGTGTGCTCCCCAAATGTAGGTTTCCGTACCTTTCGCAGGATTCGGTGTGGTATAATACCTATACTGTGGAATTTCTTTTGTTACCTTCTTTTTCTTTTTGCCCTTACCAACATAACTTACAACCGTTTTATTACCCGCAAACTCACGGTGCTGCACCGGCGGCGCTGCATTTGCATGGATAGAGATAAAAAGTTCGCCATTGCGCTGGTTAGCAAAATGTGCCCTTTCTTTTAAACCCACATAATTCGGTGAGAACCTTGTTTCTAAAATAGCAATGTCGGGGAATTCTTTTTTTAATAGTATCACCACCTTTTTAGAGATATCAAAACATATATCATCTTCATAGGAATAAGCGCCGCGGGCACCATCTCTGCCACCATTAGATTTTATACCGTGACCTGCATCAATGATTATAGTTTTTAGTGCTTTTTCTTTTTTGTTTTTTGTAAATGAAAAAAGTGTAGTGCTAATGCAAATGAGGAAAGAAACGAATATTATTTTCTTTAGCATATTAGATTTTTGCTGAAACGGTTAACTTAATCTTCACAAATTCTTTGCTACCTAATAAACTACTTTTGTTTACACCCTTATGATACGACTGCGCAAAATTAGTTTAAAAACTGTAGTATTTGCAAGTGCAACATTAGCGTTGCTTTGTGCAGTAACGTGGAAAACCAATGCAGGCAATATTGTTGTTGAAGAAATTTACAGCACTTTAACAACTGATACCGTAAAACCAAAACGGAAAGATACTACAACAGGAAAACCGGACACTACATCCAATATTGTAGCAAACGAACAAGTAGAAAACAATACATCTTCTATTGCAATTGATACTGTACCGGATAGAAGTGATACTCTTCCGCAGGTAACAACAGATACTTTTTCTTTAAAGCTTTCAAAAGATACACTAGATGCACCGGTAAATTACGAAGCCGAAGACAGTGCGGTAGTGCTGATACAGGATAAACGAATTATTCTTTATGGCAAAACAAAAACTACGTATCAGGATGTGACATTAACTGCACCCAAAGTAGAAATTGACCAGCAAACAAACATTGTAACAGCCCTTAATGAAAAGGATTCAATCGGTAATGTAATAACCCGTGCACGGTTTTCGCAGGGCGCCGATGAATTTGAAAGTGACACCATCCGTTTTAACTTTAAAACACAACAAGGGCTTACAAGAAATACATTTACTCAGCAGGATGAAATGTTTGTACAGGGGGAGACAATAAAAAAAATAAATGCAAATACTTTTTTTGTCAGTCATGGAAGATTTACTACCTGTAATCTGGATGAACCACATTTTGCTTTTCATGCGAATAAATTAAAAGTCATCAATAATAAAGTTGCAGTATCAGGGCCTGCTCATCCCGAGTTTGAAGGTGTGCCTGTGCCGGTTTATCTGCCATTTGGGTATTATCCATTAAGCCGTGGCCGCCACTCGGGATTATTACCACCAACATTTACTGCTACTGAAGATTTTGGATTAGGATTGGAAGGTTTGGGATATTACCAGGTGCTGAACGATAACTTTGATGTTACATTACGTGGGAACATTTATTCCTACGGAGGGTGGAGTGCTAACGTTACACCAACGTATCGCAAACGCTACCGCTACAACGGGTCTATGAATTTTAGTATTCAGCATACAAAATTCAATTTTAAAGGTGATCCTGATTATCAAAAACATAAAACTTTCAGCTTATCGTGGAGTCATAGTGTTGACCAAAGAGCAAGACCGGGAACAAATTTTTCAGCAAGTGTAAATGCAAGCTCCAGTAAGTACAACAGGTATTACACCAATAATCCAAACCGTAATTTTCAGAATCACCAGGCATCTTCTATTTCCTATTCCAAATCCTGGGTGGGCAAACCATACAATCTTACTTTAAGCGCAAATCACAACCAAAACAATGCTATTCATTTAATTAATTTCATTTTACCTGATGCAGGCTTTACTGTAAATACTATTTATCCGTTACAAAAAAAAGAAGCAGTAGGTACGCCTAAATGGTATGAAAAACTGGGAATTGGTTATAACGGCACTGTTCGCAATCAGCTTTCTTTTTATGATACGGCTGCAATTGTATTACGTAACCTTCTGGATACATTGCAATGGGGAGCACAACACCGTCTTCCATTGAGCCTGTCCTTACCTTCTTTAGGGCCCATTTTAGTGTCGCCTTCCATTTACTATGAAGAAAAATGGTTGAATAGCAAGTTTCGCCGTCAGTGGAATGACACAGCAAATAAGCAGGATATTTCTATTCAAAAAGGATTATATACAGACAGACAATTAACATTTGGAGTTGGGATGAATACGGCTGTATATGGCACCCTGGAATTTAGAAGATCAAGAATGGCAGCTATCCGGCATGTAATGCGGCCATCTGTTAGCTTCAATTACAAGCCCGACCTTTCCAAACGCCACTTTTACTCAGCTAAAGTAGATTCTACGGGGCGTGAAGTACGTTTCTCTGAGTTTGAGGGAACCTTATTTTCTGGATACCCCGAAGGAAAATTTGGTGGGATTTCCTTTGGGATTGATAATAACCTGGAGATGAAATGGCGGTCAAAAAAAGATACAGGTATAAATGCAATAAAAAAAGTTAGGTTGATAGATGGATTTGGCTTTAGCAGCAATTATAATTTCCTCAGTGATTCTTTAAAACTTGGTGATTTTAATCTGTACTTACGCAGCACACTGTTTGAAAAGATTAACCTGACGGCCCAGGCGGTTTTAAGTCCTTACGATGTAGATGACTTCGGCCAACGTATTAACCGTTTTGTGTGGCACGATGGAACGTTTCGTGTAGGAAGATTTTCGGGAGCCAGTTTATCTATGTCCACTGATTTCAAAAGCAAGCCGAGGGATCCTTCTAAAACTCCGGTGCAACAAAATGTTTTACCAATGACGGACGATCCGTTACTGGCAAACGATCAGCAACAATTGTTGGATTACATGAGAAGAAACCCGGCAGAGTTTGTTGATTTTAATATACCATGGTCAATTAATCTCAACCTGTCAGTTTATTATACGAAGCAGCGAAGCTTTGATGGTACCGGATTAATAAATGATTTTAGTGCTAATATCTCCTTCAACAACAGCTTCAGTCTTACTCCAAAATGGAACTTTTCCACCAACGGCTACTACGATCTGGATACAAGAAAATTGCAAACATTTACCTTTTCTATTAACAGGGAAATGCACTGCTGGCAAATGTCAATCAATGCAACACCAGTAGGCCCCTACAGCTATTTTAATATTTCCATTAGTCCAAAATCTTCGATTCTGCAGGACCTGCGTATAAACAGAACAAGAACGTTTACAAATTATTGAGGATTTTTGCTGATATAATAATTCTTCATTAAAGAAAATACCTGTTCTTTTAACTGTTGTACTGTTTGATTGGTTATTTCTACCGCAGGCAAAAAATGCATTTGCACGTTATGTGGCCAGAAAAAGAATTTTTTATCAGGAGGTAAAACTTTTTTGGTGTTTAAAATTATTGCAGGAATTATAGCCTTATTTGTTTCCTCAGCCAACCGAAAAGCACCGTCGTGAAAACGTTGTAAAGGTTCTCCGGTTTTATTTCGGGTTCCTTCCGGATATATGCACATATGTAAACCCATATCCAAAACTTCCTTCATTTTTCTGTAACTCAACTTTCGGCTTTCTTCACTTTTTCTGTCAACTATTACACTGCCGCTTTTATAAACCACGCCAAATAAAGGTATCCTCGACATTTCAATTTTTGCAATAGTTTTAGTAGGTCCTGGTATGCTGGCGGTGGAAAGTGGTACATCCATAAAAGAGGAATGATTACACACTACTATATAATTTTCATCTTTCTTAAAGTTGCCTTTTCCTTTAATAATTCTTCTAACGCCAATAAGCACAAAAAATACTTTCATCCACCCTGTAAAAATTTTTTGCAAAATAACAGATCGCTTTGGTTCCGGTTGTTTGTAGATGGCCCAAATTGGAATTAAAACAATAAGAAGAGTAACGGAAAAAACCAATAAGGTCCAAAATGCAAGAATTCTTCCTAAAAAATTTTTCACAATGCTCATTAGTAAAATTTATAATGCCCAGTTTATAGGGTGAATGCCATGCTTTACCAAATATTCATTGGCTTTGGAAAAATGCCTGCAGCCAAAAAATCCGTTATTCGCAGAAAGAGGAGAAGGGTGTGCTGCTTTCAAAATCAAATGTTTTTTTTCATTAATAAGGGCTTTTTTTTCCTGAGCAAATTTCCCCCAAAGCATGAATACAACATGCTCACGAACCTCAGAAATTTTTGCAATGATAGTATCGGTTAAAAAATGCCACCCAAGCTTTGAATGGCTCATTGGTTCCTGGGCACGTACGGTAAGGGATGCATTTAACAATAATACTCCCTGTTCTGCCCATTTTTCCAGATTACCATGCTTTGGTATCGGCATACCAACATCATTTTTTAATTCCTTGAAAATATTAATGAGAGATGGCGGAGGCTGTATTCCCTGCTGTACTGAAAAACTTAAACCGTGTGCCTGCCTGGGCCCATGATAGGGGTCCTGCCCCAGTATAACAACTTTCACACTACTGACCGGTGTTTTGTCCAGTGCATTAAAAATGAGTGAACCCGGAGGGTAAATTGTTTTTCCTTGCTGTTTTTCTGTTCTTAAATGATGAACTATTAGGGTAAAGTACGGCTTACTAAATTCCTGTTTCAATACTTCTTTCCACGATTGTTCCATCGTTACATCCATAGCTACAATTACTAAACTTTAACTAACAGGGTATTCAGGATTAATGATTAACGTTGCGCAGTTGTGAACATGCAAAGAAAGCAAAAACCTTTATGGTATTAGCTTAAAAATCATTACTAATCACGTAAAGTATGGTATTAAATTATGCAGTAAAGATCAAACAAAGTAATATAGATGGGAAAGGACTATTTGCATTGTAGCCAATACCTGCACACAAAAAAATCGGGAACCCTTGCAGGGGTGAAATCATCAGGGTGAAAGGAGCAAGAAAACGGGCGGATAAATCAAAAAGAGTTGCAATGGTTGAATTTGACAATGGAATTGCTTTGGATGCTGCGATAAACTCCAATGAACTTCGCTATCTCAATCATTCCTGCAGACCTAATACTTTTATGAGAAAGACAGGTTGGTGGAATTTTATACTTTACGATCCATCCGCAAAGGAGATGAGCTAACCTGTAACTACGGAGAAACACATCACAATGGTAAGTTGAAATGCAGATGTGGAGCAAGCAATTGTAAAGGGTTTTTATAATTATATTCACTAAGAAAATGATTTTGATCCCGATCGGATTCGATGTGTTTCAACGGTTATAAATGGCGGTTCCATTAGGACAGATGCAAAGCAATACTAACTTAGGTCAAAATCCGGGTGGTAATAATACAATGGAAAAATCTATTGAATGAAATTATTTAAATGGATCTTTCTTTTCATTATTTTATCTATTGCAAGCTGTGCAAAAAAAACAGTACAAAATAATACAACCCTACCACCTACTGTAAATTTCAATGGAGATCTGCGTGTGCTTTGTTATAATATTCATCATGCCAATCCACCATCCCGTATTGATGTTATTGACATAAATGCTATTGCCAATGTAATCAAACAAGCACAGCCACACCTGGTGGCATTGCAGGAAGTGGATGTTTATACCACCCGTTCAGGAACCAGTTTACACCAGGCAGAAGAATTAGGCCGTCTTACAGGTATGACAGTCTATTTTGCCAAAGCAATTAATTATGCTGGGGGTGAATATGGTGTGGCTATTTTATCGAAGTTTCCAATATCCGGTATGAGTAATCATCCGTTACCTACAGCAGATGGCACAGGAGGTGAAAGAAGAACATTGGCCACTGCCGTTGTCACTTTAGATAATAATAAAAAAATAGTATTTGCCAGCACACACCTTGATGCACAAAGTAATGATACAAACCGTTTTTTGCAGATCAATAAAATATTGGAAATATTAAAAAAGGAGCAGTATCCGGTTATACTTGCGGGAGATCTAAATGCTGTCCCGGGTACCCGGATTATAAACACATTGGATTCCTATTTTATAAGAACATGTATTTCAAACTGCGGATTTACTGTACCAGTAGTAAATGCATTTAGAACGATTGATTTTATTGCATATGCCCCTGCTGATAAATTCAATCTTATAGAACATCGGGTTATAGATGAAAAGTATGCATCGGATCACTTGCCTGTATTTGCGGTTCTTCGGGTAAAATATTAAGCTGTGCTGCTTAACCGTATAGCCGGAAAAAGAATAAAGTCATGTATATTAAATGAAGGCAACGCCCAAACGTTAAAATCTCATGTCTCGCCTTTCAAGTCTGGGTAAATTAACTTCACTTATGCACCACAAGTCTGCAGGGTATTTGTATATGTTGCGTAGTTTTTATCCTGTTGTTACTTTCGTCCTTAATCATTTTAAACAACAGGCGTGCCGCTACTTCACCCATTTCATAAGAATTTTCTTCTATGGATGCAACTGGTTTGTGATCCGGATATTGTAACAAAGGAAGATTACCAAAAGCAACAAAATCAAAGTGTATTTGATAGATTTAAAACATTATAAGCCGCTTTTCATAATAGAATCTTGTCTACTTTAGAGCAGTAAAATAAAAATGGCAAAAAATTTATTTGCTATTTAAACGTTTAAGCATAATTTGCGGTATGGATAAAAAAACGTCTATAAAAGACATTGCCAGCCATGTAGGGGTTTCTACCGCTTTGGTTTCGTATGTGCTTAACGGAAAAGAAAAAGAAGCGAGGGTGGGTAAGGAAATAGCTGTAAAGATCCGCAAGGCAGCAACAAAATTAAAATATCAACCCAACCTGATTGCCAAAAGTTTAAAAAGCGGCAAGACTCATACAATCGGATTGATTGTGGCCGATATTTCTAACCCCTTTTTTTCAAACCTTGCCCGCATAATTGAAGATGAAGCGAAGGATCACGGATATACTGTAATCATCGGAAGTTCTGATGAAAGCGCCGAAAAGTCCCAGGTCTTGATTGATACATTACTCAACCGCCAGGTGGACGGATTAATTATTGCACCCGCCGATAATACCCAAAACCAGGTAAAAGCGCTACTTAAAAATAAAATGCCGTTTGTACTAGTTGACCGCTATTTTCCAGGCATCAATACAAACACTGTTTCCATTAATAATTACCGGGCCGCAAATAAAGTTGTTTCTCACCTTTTGCAAAACGGTTACGAAAAAATTGGAATGTTAATGTACGAGACGAGTCTGTTTCACATGCACGAACGCAAACGGGGTTATTTACAGGCTCTGAAAGATCATAAAATCCAAAGTAATAAGAACTGGTTGATGGAAGCCTCTTACCTGAATATTACGG
>JBHENB010000061.1:0-12244 GCA_046262255.1 Chitinophagaceae bacterium | reverse complement strand
ATGCTCATTTTATCTAAAGATGAGCCTTCTGCGATAATAAAAGAGGCCGCAGAAGCGGGTATTCCAGAGACCAAGGTTATTGTTAGATATTCTCCCCGCAATAGTTTACCGGACTATATAAGTGTGGGCGATTGCAGTATTTTTTTTATCAGACCAACCTTTTCCAAAATAGCATCATCTCCTACAAAACATGCGGAGCTTATGGGAATGGGTGTGCCTGTAATTTGCAATGATATTGGTGATACTGGAAGAATAATAGAAAACACAAATACTGGAATACTCATTCGTGAATTTACTAACCAGGAATATCGATTAATGGTTAGTAAAACAGAACAGTTGCTTTCTAAGGACAAAGCAGAAATACGTAAGGCTGCATCTGACTATTTTGATCTTCAGCGCGGTGTTGAAACATATCGGCAGGTGTATAAAAAGGCTTTAAAAGAATTCAGTTTTGTAAAAGCAGTTTAACTATGAAGAAAAAAAAAATTTTAATTCTCTGCCCAAGTCCCAAAGGAACGGCACCTACGCAAAGATTAAAGTATGAACAATACCTGAATTTGCTTGAAGAAAACGGATATCATTTTACTATTTCATCCTTTCAAACCAACAGGCTTTGGGATATAATTTATAAACCGGGCCGAACCCTGGAAAAGATATTCTGGACATGTGTTGGTTATTTAAAACGAGCAGTTGATTTGGTTCGTGCTCCCTTTTATGATGCTGTATATGTAAACTTATGGGTAACCCCTATTGGATTTCCTCTGTATGAATACCTTCTTTTGTTTGTTAACAGAAAGGTGATATATGATATTGATGATATGATTTTCCTGAAAAAGACGCATCTAAAAGAATCTATTTTTCAAAGAATGAAAGGCCGGGAAAAGCCGATTGTGTTAATGAAAAGTGCTAAATATGTTATTACCTCTGCACCTAAACTTACAGAAATAGCTATTGGTTTAAACAAGCATAAGAATATAATAACTATTTCATCCACGCTAAATACCACACATTTTACTCCTGTCAATTGTTATAAAAAAACTGAAAGCACCACCTTGGGGTGGACTGGTACTCATAGTACTATCAGGTTCCTCGAAATACTACAGCCAGTCTTGGCAGAGGTTGCCAAAATACGTAATATTAAGCTGTTGGTTATTGCAAATAAAGAATACGAAATGCCCGAGGTGCCTACAGAATTTATGAACTGGCAGGAAGCAACAGAAGTTTCAGATCTGCATCGTATTGAAATTGGTTTATACCCCATCCCTGCCAATGAATGGTCGCTTGGAAAAAGCAGTTTAAAAGCCGTAACTTATATGGCTGTTGGACTGCCGGTGGTTGCTTCAGCTTATGGAACTAACTTCATGGTCATTGAACATGGCATTACAGGTTTTCTTGCATCAAACGAGCAGGAATGGATAGATAATATTATCAAACTTATAGATGATGTGGAACTACGAAAAAAAATGGGAACTGCCGGCCGGCAGCGGGTAGAAATTTTTTTTTCGGTGAAAGCTAATTTTTCAAAATATTTGCATGTTTTTCAAACTGTACTCTCCGAAAACTAAAACATTATGAAAAAAATCTACATGGCCGGTGTTGGTGGCATGTTGGGTGAGGGCTTTTACTGTGTATTTAAAGATGAATATAAACTCAAATGCACCGATATTGACGTTAATGAAGACTGGGTCGAGTATCTTGACTTTCGCGACTATGAGAACTATCGGCAGGATGTAAAAGATTTCAATCCTGATTACCTTTTTCACATAGGTGCATTTACCAGCCTTGAATATTGCGAGCAGCATATTGATGAAACCTATAAGACCAACACACTGGCAGTTGAAAATGCAGTTTACATTGCCAATGAATTAGATATGCCACTGCTGTACATAAGCACTGCCGGTATTTTTGACGGTGCAAAAGACACTTACGATGATTGGGATCAGCCTAACCCATTAGGTCATTATGCAAGAAGTAAATATGCCGGCGAATTGTTTGTGATACATAACTGCAAACGGTTTTTAGTTTGCCGTGCCGGATGGATGATGGGTGGTGGGCCAAAAAAAGATAAAAAGTTCATTCAAAAATTGATGTTGCAGCTAAAGAATGGCAAGAAAGAACTTTATGTAGTTGACGATAAATTAGGAACACCAACTTACACACACGATTTTGCCCGAAATGTGAAACTTTTACTTGAGAAGGGGTATTGGGGCTTGTATAACATGGTGTGTGGTGGAATTACCGGACGGTTTGAGGTAGCTCAGGAACTGGTAAAAATGCTGGAGTTGCAAGATAAAGTTTGTGTGACACCCGTTTCTTCAGAATACTTCAAGGATGTGTATTTTGCTGCACGACCGCCATCCGAACGTTTAGTTGATAAAAAGCTTGATTTACGTGGTGTTAATATTATGAGGGATTGGAGAGAATGCCTTCAGGAATACATTTCTAATTATTATAACGGCTATCTTTCTTAATAGCGTTTTAGCGGAAGCCTCGCTAATATGTAATTGAACTTACAGTAGTTCTGAACGGATCCGATCAAAAAAAATTTTTCAAGAGGTTGATTTATGTAACATGAGATACTATTTTAATAAGATTGAGAAATGTGAAATGTGCGGGGATTTAACAACGAAACACAAAGTTTTAGGGCAGCGGTTGAATTCAGCGCAGGGGATGAGGCCGGAGAAGAAAACCGGCATTTCCACTACAGTTCAAAAGTGTAACGTTTGTGGTTTAATCTACGCAAATCCGCAGCCTGTTCCTTTTGATATTGCTGATCATTACGGTATTCCTCCGGAAAGCTACTGGCATTCTGCAGAAAATGAATTTTTTACTTGGACGCCGGAATATTTTTCCAGGGAAATTTCAATTCTAAAAAAATTGATGCCAATTCAGAATGGTGCAAAAGCACTTGATGTAGGGGCAGGGTTAGGGAAGTGTATGATTTCACTAGAGAATGCAGGGTTTGATGTTTATGGTTTTGAACCATCACGGCCATTTTATGAAAGGGCAATCTCTGAAATGAAAATAAACCCGGAAAAACTTAAGCTTGGGATGTTAGAAGAAATGGAGTATGAAAGAGAATATTTCGATTTTATTACGTTAGGAGCAGTATATGAGCATTTGTATGAACCAAGTAGGGCTTTAGAAAAAGCGCTAACCTGGTTAAAGCCGGGTGGTATAATACATATTGAAGTTCCCTCTTCAAGGTATTTAATTTCCAGATTAATCAACCTTTACTACAAACTTCGGGGGACAACGTTTGTATCTAATATTAGCCCAATGCACCCGCCATTTCATTTATATGAGTTCGACCTAAAATCTTTCAAAGAACTTTCAAAAAGACTTAAATATGAAATAGCTTACAATTATATTTTTGTTGGAGAAATTTTAAAGCTGCCTTCAATTACTCATTCTAGTTTGAAGTACGTAATGAAAAATACAAATTCAGGCATGCAACTGGTAGTATGGCTTAGAAAGTAGCTTTGTGACAGATTTAACTTAATTAATGTGTGAATAGATGGCAAATGTTCTGCATAAAAAAGATTTCGAGATTCTTGATTCCCTTAGAGGAATTGCTGCTTTATATGTAACAATTGGGCATTGCAGAGGATCTTTGTGGATGGGCGGAGAACAATTTCTGAAGTTGAACCCAATGAGCACATGGCATTTTTATGATTACGTGATTTTTGGTATCAGTTTGTTGAGCCGTCTTGCAGTTGAATTTGTAATAGTGTTCTTTGTACTTTCAGGTTTTTCCATTGCACATAGTTTATCAGCCAATAAATCTCCTGGAAAATTTTATATACGTCGCCTTATTCGTATATATCCACCTTATTTGGTAGCACTCATATGGGCTTCACTTGTGTATGCAGTCACATTATACTTGCTGCCGCAGTGGTATGATGGCAGCATGAGGGAATTTGTATTTTCACGTACTATTACCATGAACAACTTTTTTGATTGGGACGTGATGCTTAAAAACATTTTTTACATGCCACATTTTGGTGGTTTTATAGGGCCATTTTGGTCGTTAACCTATGAAGTAATGTTTTATTTAATGGCTCCATTTCTATTAAGGCGGGTTAATTTGTATTTTATTATATCTTTTATGCTGTTTCTGATTGATAATGTTTTTCCTGCTTCAGTTGAAGCACTTCATTTGCACAAGTATTTTTATGAATTTTTATTCGTATACAATATCTATTTTGCTATTGGTGTTTTGCTATATAATTATTTTCCCGTTTTGCTAAGGTTAGTAGATAAAATTCACCCAAAGTTGTTTTTAGTTGCTATACTTTCTGTTTGGGCTGTTGTATACGCCTTTAATATTTATTTCCAAATGGAAACCAACTATAGTTTTATGGCGGCAGCATTTTTAAGTGCGTTTATGATTACATATTTTATTAGGCATCAGGTCACCATACCTTGGTTAATGAGCATTGGAAAGTTTAGTTACACGTTATATATTACTCATTACCCAACTCTTATTATATATCTTGCAATTTATCATTTGATTGTTGTTCCAGACAAAAATTATATTGAAAATTTCTTAATATGGATACCTGCAGTGTTTTTCTGTATAGCTGTCGCATATATTCATTACCTCCTAGTAGAAAATAAAACTAAAAACATTTTAGACAGATTGCGACGAAAGAGGTACGGGCGGATATCAGATATAAAATCAGGGTCTGTGCAGACGGAACGTAACAAAATATAGAACAGTTTATGTTTCAATTATCTGATATTATTATTGTTCCTTGTTGCTATCTTATTTTGTATTGGATTTTCAAGAAAATTATTGCGAAGTATAAGGATGAGCATATAAAGAAACTTTTTCATAGAGCTTTTCATTTTAAAATGATATGCTCTTTGGCGTTTTCACTGATATTGCTTTTGGTCTACCGATCCGGCGATTCCCATATGTATTATATAGCTACCCTTGATATCCAAAAGGCGCTTTCGGAAAATAACGTAACATATTGGCAAATCATCACTGCAACAAAGCTGACTCCATACCATCCTCTGGTGCCCTACTTCTTTCAAGATCAAGATCAGTACTGGATCTATCAGTATATGATGTCTCCGTCGAACTTTTTTGTAACCAAAATTGCATTGTGGAGCTCCGTGCTTTTTTTTAAGAGCTATACAGCCATTTGCATGACATTTTCATTTTTTGCATTAGGCGGAGCTATGAGAATTTTTAAGTTATTTGTGAGTTATTATCCAAATCTTAGTAACGAAATTGCTTTCGCAACTTTGTTTTTGCCAAGTGTAGGTTACTGGGGTGCAGGTCTGATGAAGGACCCGATATGTCTTGCAGCTATAGGTTTCTTCGTGTATGGTTTGTTTAAAATATTTATACAGAAACGCGGAATTCTACCTTCAATTTTTTGGGTGTTGTTGAGCGGATATTTACTGACAACAATAAAAGTCTACATTTTACTTGCCTTAATTCCTGGTATTGCTTTCTGGCTATTAGGTGAATTTAATAAAAATGTAAAAGAACATCTCTACAGACGATTGTTTACTATTTCTTCTTTTGTGATAGCTAGCATTGTCGGATTTATTTTAATAAGGTATATGACTTCATTGGAAGCCGCGAAAAGTTTTCAATTGGAAACTCTATTGGATAAAAGTACTGCCAGCCGGGAATACTATGAAAGACAAGTAGAGGGATCAGGTTTTTCAATTAAAACTCAGAACCCTGCACTACTAGTATTAAATGGAATTGTAGCTACCTTTTTTAGGCCTTTTTTATGGGAGGTTAGGTCACCTATAGCTCTTTTCTCAGCTTTAGAAGCACTTTTGTTCGTAATACTTGTAGCAAACTTTGTATTAAAACGAGGGATTATCGCTTTCTTTAAAAATGCTTTTTCCAATCCTATTTTAGTATTTTGTTTCATTTTTTCATTAGTTTTTGCTGCTTCCGTTGGTATTACTGCTACAAATTTTGGCACTCTATCAAGGTATAAAATTCCATGCTTGCCATTTTTTCTCGTCATGATGTTTATTATTTATTTTAAATCTGCTGTCAGAATACCAG
The DNA here is from genome assembly GCA_046262255.1 of Chitinophagaceae bacterium. Taxonomy (GTDB): domain Bacteria; phylum Bacteroidota; class Bacteroidia; order Chitinophagales; family Chitinophagaceae; genus Flavisolibacter. The sequence continues at coordinate 6,201 of JBHENB010000061.1, read as the reverse complement.
AGTGGACAAGAATGGTAATTATTAAAGTAACCAAATGATTTATCTATCTAATGTGTGGTATAGCTGGATCCATAAATCATAATTTAAACATTGATCAACTATCCTGTGATCTGTTTCATCGCGGGCCGGATGAGCAAACATTTTTTTCTGAAGAAAGAATTCAGTTTTATCATCATCGCCTTGCCATACAGGATATAGCAGCAGGCAGGCAGCCCATGCATTTTAGTAATTATACCATCATCTACAATGGCGAGATTTATAACCACATGGAATTGAGAAGGCAATTTAAATTAACATGCAAAACAAACTCTGATACTGAAACTATTCTGCATTTATACGATAAAATTGGAATGGAGTGCTGGCAGCACATGGACGGTATGTTTGCTGCAGCATTATTTAACAGCAAAAACAAAGAATTATTATTAATACGGGACAGAGCAGGTAAGAAGCCTCTTTATTATTATTTTGATAGAAAGCAGTTATTGTTTGCCAGTGAATTGAATTCACTACGGCAACAGATGGATTTAGATATTAACGAGAATAACATATATGAGTACCTGCATTTGGGATTTATTGATAAGGTATCCACTCCATACAAAAACGTAAGAGAAGTTCAGCCAGGTTGTTTTTTAAAAATAAATGTAAATACGTTAGAAACTGAACAGGGCCAATGGTGGAGTATACGTTCGTATTATAATCAAATATGTAAAGACGACTTTAATACTGCTGTAAATACAATTGATGAGTTTCTTCACAAAGCTATTAAGGACAGGGTAGAGGCTTCCGACCTAGAAGTAGGTTCTTTTTTAAGTGGTGGTATTGACAGCGGCATTGTTACAGCGATTGCGTCAAAATACAAAAGCAGTCTAAAAACGTTTACTGTTTCATTTGAAGGCGCTTACAACGAAGCTCCGCTTGCTAAATTGGTTGCTGAAAAATATGAAACCCAACATACAGAGATCAGTCTGTCTTTTGATAATTTGAAAAACGATCTGGGAAAAATTCTGATTAATTATGGTGAGCCGTTTGCCGATGATTCTGCAATCCCCAGCTATTATGTAAGCAAAGAAGCAAAAAAGCATTTAACGGTAATTCTTAATGGAGATGGTGGTGATGAGATGTTTGGCGGATATCGCCGCTATGTGCCTTTTGCTAAATATGATTTCTTTTCCACTCCTTCTTTTTTCCGTGCGGCTGCAGGGTTTACATGTAGCCTGTTACCGATGCCAAAGGATAAAATGAGTAGCTATAATTATGGGTATAGACTTTTAAAATTAGCTGCATCTAAAAATCCAATTAATTATTTATCTGCCACTACAGATGTGTTTACAGGATTTGAAGAATATTTTCAAGACAATAAAGCATTGCCAGCAAACTTCACTAAGGACGTACAAGAAGTGCTAAATTCAAAGCTAAGTGGTCTTAAAAAAATTATGTTGCTTGATTTTGAGCATATACTTCCAAACGTGTTGCTCAAGAAAATGGATATTGCAACTATGGCTAATTCCCTGGAGGGCAGAAGTCCTATGCTCTCGAAATATATTCTGGAATATGCTCCATCTTTATCCGATCAATACAAAATAAAAGGCAGCACACCAAAGTATATCCTTAGGAAGTTAGCTGAAAGATATTTACCACTTGAACTTATTAATCAGCCAAAACGGGGATTCGAAATTCCATTGAAAAATTGGGTAGAAAACGATTTAAGAGAAATGATTTTTGATTATTTGTTACCATCAGACGCTTTTGTACGGAGTTTTGTAAACTCTAAATTTATCAATAATCTTATTGAGAATAGAGCAAAAGTGCCTGCTGAAAAAAGAGCCAAAATGTTATGGAGTCTTTTTGTACTAGAAGTTTGGTATCAAAAAGTGGCTACTATCAAAACAAAAAAAGTTGCAACAGGGAATCTTTACCATTTCACTTGATTTTGAATTGCATTGGGGAGTAAGTGAAACAAAAACCGTTGAAAGCTACAGGGAAAATTTAGATAATACCCGTGCTGCTATAGATGGTATGCTTAGTTTATTTCACCAATACGGCATACATGTTACATGGGCTGCAGTAGGCATGTTGTTTTGCAAAGACAAAAAGGATTTATTATCTTGGTGTCAATCAATACAACAGCCCTCATATGTAAACAGCAAGCTATCTAATTTTACTTTAGCGTTACAAGTCGGAGAAGACGAAAAAAAAGATCCTTATCATTTTGCAAATGATGTTATTCCAAAAGTCTTATCTGTTCATTTTCAGGAAATTGGCACACATACTTTTTCTCATTATTACTGCCTCGAAAGAGGGCAGACAATTAATAATTTCACATCTGATCTGCAGGCAGCTATAGAAATAGGTATAAAGAATAATATTGTAAAAAGAAGTGTGGTCTTTCCACGCAATCAATATAGTTCTGAACATTTACAAGTTTGTTATCAAAAAGGGATTACCACCTATCGTGGTACTGAAAAACATTGGATGTACCAGCCCTTGTCCCGTGAAAAAGAAACTAAAAAGCGAAAGGCAGCACGGCTCATTGATTCATATATTAGTATATCAGGGCAGAATACGTACAAACTGACTCAACATAGCGGGCAAGAGATTTATAATGTTCCTTCCAGTCGTTTTTTGCGCCCTTATAATTACAGGCTGCGTTCGTTAGAAAAATTGCGCCTAAAAAGAATAAAGAATGAAATGACCTTTGCAGCAAAGCAAAAAAGATTATACCATTTATGGTGGCATCCACACAACTTTGGCGCACACATGCAGCAAAATTTGAGCAATCTGGAAGATATTATAAAGCATTTTACTCAACTTCAAAATAAATACAACTTCCAAAGCTTGAACATGGGAGAAGTGTGTGATCTGTTTAAAGTGACGTAATGGAGGAAAAACCTGAAATAGTTTTACTTGCAATAGATTGTGATACTACCCGCATCGTGTACCATTATTTAAAACAATATTTTACTTTCGAGAAAGTAATTATTGAAGACAAGCCAAGCCGTAAAGAATTAATTAAACGTCGGGTAAAGAAATTAGGTATAAAAACAGTTGCGGGACAGTTACTATTTCAAACAATCGGCGTTAAATATATTTCCTTCGGTTCAAAAAAAAGAATACATAAGATCATTCAGGCGAATAATTTAAATCTTAAACCCATAGATGAAAAAGTGGTTACGAGAGTGCAATCTGTAAATACAGCAGAGGCAAAACAGGTTTTACTACAAGTTAGTACGAAACTGGTTGTTGTTAACGGCACCCGTATTATTGCAAAAAACATACTACAAGGAGTACAAAAAACTTTTATAAACACACATCTCGGTGTTACTCCATACTATAGAGGTGTGCACGGTGGATACTGGGCTTTGGTAAATAGTGATAAAGGGAATTTTGGTGCTACTGTACATTTGGTAGATGCAGGTATAGATACCGGGAGTGTGTTGTGCCATGCCAAAGCACAACCATCTGCTGAGGATAACTTTGTTACTTATCCATACTTGCAGATTGCTGCAGTATTACCCTGTATCAAACAGGTAATAGAAAAGGTTATCGATGGAAAGATCCAGGTACAAAATGTGCCTAAAGGAAATTCACGCCTTTTTTCACATCCTACACTTTGGCAATATTTTTACCATCGGTTAGTTAAAGGGGTAAAATAAGTATAAGCAATTAATGAAGAAGCGAATAGCTGTTATAGAGAATGGTTTGCTGGCAACTTACACAATCAGGGCAGCACTAATGCAACGCTTAATACAGGAAGGCTTTGAGGTATTTGTGGTAACTGCTCCTGATACTATGCTTGCAACGGTGAAAACGATAAATATTAATGTTGTGGATGTAGGTTCCAGTGTGCAAAATCCTATAGGAATCTTGAAATACCTGCTTCGCTTATATCGGGCATTGAAAGAAATAAAGCCGGATGTATGCTTAACATACACTATTAGGCCGGCAATTTGGGGCAACATCGTCACCTGGGTATTACGTATTCCAACAATCACCAATATTACGGGTATCGGCCCTTTGTTTGAAAGTAACAGTCTTGCCTATAGAATGGCAAGGTTCTTATACAAGTTTGTTTTAAAAAATCCGAGAAAAATATTTTTTCAGAATTATGACGATTTGAAAATTTTTATTGAAAAAAAATTTGCGTCACCTGATAAAGTTCAGCGAATACCTGGCTCTGGTGTTGATTATAACCATTACGCACCAAGGGAGGTAAAAAAAGATACAGTTAAGTTTACTTTCCTCTACATAAGCAGGCTGGTTAAGGATAAAGGCATTCTGGAGTACATTGAGGCTGCCAGGATATTAAAACAAAAAAATCCAAATGTAGAATGCCAGGTGTTAGGCCCGCTATGGTTGCAAAACATGAAGACTCTGAATGTATCTGCAGAAGAACTAAAAGGGTGGATTGATGAAGGCCTGATTAATTATTTAGGTGAAACAAGCGATGTAAGAGACTTTATAGCTAAAGCAGATTGTGTGGTGCTTCCTTCCTACCGAGAAGGGACTTCCAATGTATTGCTGGAAGCAAGCAGTATGGCCAGACCGTGCATTACAACAGACACCACAGGTTGCAGGGAGATTGTGGATGATGGCATAACAGGATTTTTATGCAAAGTTCGTGATGGGGAAGATCTTGCAAAAAAAATGGTGCAAATGGGTTTGGTACCTGAGCCTAGGAGAAGAGAGATGGGTAAAGCAGCTCGTGAAAAAGTGATACGTGAGTACGATAAAAAGATTGTTATCAATGCATACTTGCAGGCTATCAATGAAATTGTGCATGCTGACAAAAATGATATAAAGCATTGGCCGCAACAGAAAACCAGGAACGTGCCGGTATGAGTGTTTCTACTATTTCAATTGACTGGGAAGATTTTGGGCAGCTTTTCTGTATGTATCATCATGGTATAATTGGCCCACCGTCTAAAGCAATAGAAAGACAGACGAACATTATACTCCATATTTTAGAAGAGAGGGGTGTAAAAGCTACTTTTTTTGTTTTAGGAATGCTTGCAAAATTCAGAGGCGATCTGGTAAGGAAGATTGCTGCACAAGGCCATGAAATTGGAATACACGGTCAAAATCACCAGGCTATGTTTACACTTACTCCGGATCAGGCCTACGTAGATTTATCTGAATCATTAAAGCTAGTGCAGGATATAACGGGACAAAAAATATATGGTTACAGAGCTCCTTTTTTTTCTATAAATGAAAGCAATTTGTATGTTTTAGAAATGCTGGCAGATTTAGGATTAGAATATGACAGCAGTATTTTTCCAATGAAGCTTTCGCGGTATGGAATTGCAGGCTTTAACCCTAAAAATACCTTGTATAAACTGCCGAACGGTAAAACAATTATAGAGCTGCCTTTAACTATTGGCAATTATTTTAATAAAAAAGTACCCATTGCCGGAGGCGGATATATGCGGGCCATGCCAAAATTTTTGGTGCATAAGGTTTTCGATGACCTTAATAAAAGCGGGGTAGATAGTATGATGTATATGCATCCGTATGAATTTGATACGGAAATAATTGACGTTACATCTAACTATCCCCCCAATGCTTCTTATTCAAAAGCAAAAACTACTTTATTGAATTTTAAATGGAATGTATTCCGCAATTCCATTCGTGATAAAATAAGAATGTTATTGAAAGAATATAAATTTGCGACCTGTATTGAAAAAGTGAATTATGTCAAAAACAATGGAAACAGCCCAGTCTTACTGGGACGCTAGAAGTGATCTCTTTGCTAATTATTACAAGCAGCCATCATTATTTGATAAAATGTTTCGCAAAGCCGTTTACCTGCGTACGGCAGTAGCGTTGCGAACTATCAAAGAATATGACAGACCAACAGTATTGGATATTGGCTCCGGGCCCGGTGTTAATAGTGTAACATGGTTAAAAAACTCTAATACCTCTCATTTATTGGGGATTGACTTTGCCGAGTCAATGAATGAATATGCCCGCAAGCATGCACAGGAGCAGGGTGTTGCGGACAGATGTGAATTTGTACAAGGAGATTTTATGGCTTATAATTTTGGAGGAAGAAAATTTCATGTGTCTGTGGCTGCTGGTGTATTGGACTATGTGAAGGATGCTGCTTCTTTTCTGAAAAGAATGGATGAGGTAACCGCCAAAGCATTTGTAATTTCCTGGCCGGAAAATGGGTTGCGAATGGCTCTGCGGCGCCAGCGCTATACC
>JBHENB010000060.1:0-12980 GCA_046262255.1 Chitinophagaceae bacterium | reverse complement strand
CCTTTAACTATGCCCCCAATACTACTATTAGTTTCTTGGGCTATAACTAAGGCAGAACTGATTGTAAGGAGAACAATCAATTGGATGATTCTCTTAAGCATAAATAATTTTGTTTTTCGGATGCAAAGAAAGTGATTAATAAATTACTAGATACAGGCAAATATTAACATAATATGAACTTACATGAAGCTAGTAAAAGACAACCGTTTTGCCTGCTTCGCTGCATTTTACTAACCACAAAAAATCCATTTGTACCTTTGCCTAAACAATCCCCGTTATGTTGAACTCTATTGAAAGTGCCATTGAAGATATAAAGAATGGTAAACTGGTGGTGGTGGTGGATGACGAAGACCGGGAAAATGAGGGGGATTTTATTACCGCAGCCCGCAATGTTACACCGCAAGTCATCAATTTTATGAGCAAGCATGGAAGGGGATTAATATGTGTGTCACTTTTAGAGGATAAATGCCATGAATTAGGGTTGGAATTGATGGTAAATAATAATACAGCATTGCATGAAACCGCCTTTACCGTTTCTGTAGATCTTTTAGGCCATGGCTGTACTACCGGTATTTCTGCACATGACAGGGCTAAAACCGTTCAGTCTTTAATAGATCCTTCTACCCGCCCGCAGGACTTAGGCCGGCCAGGGCATATATTTCCATTACAGGCGAAAAAAGGTGGTGTGTTGCGAAGGGCCGGGCATACTGAAGCGGCCATTGACCTGGCACAATTAGCTGGTTTTGAGCCGGCAGGTGTATTAGTAGAAATTATGAATGATGATGGTTCTATGGCACGCTTAAGTGAGCTGAAAGAAGTTGCGAACCGCTTTGATTTTAAGATTATTTCCATTAAAGAACTTATTGAATACAGGCTAAAACGAGATTCACTTATAGAAGAGGTTGTTCGTGTAGACATGCCAACAAAATACGGGCATTTTAAACTTATTGCTTTCCAGGAAAAAAATACAAGCAATGAACATCTTGCGTTAGTAAAAGGTGACTGGAAGGGGGATGAACCAATTTTAGTACGGGTGCATTCGTCTTGTTTTACGGGCGACATTCTTGGCTCATTGCGCTGCGACTGCGGAGAACAATTGCACCAGGCCATGCAAATGGTGGAAGAGGAAGGCAAAGGAGCTATATTATATATGAACCAGGAGGGCCGTGGAATTGGATTGCAAAATAAACTAAAAGCTTATCGTTTGCAGGAAGAAGGAATGGACACTGTAGAGGCAAATATTCATCTTGGTTTTCCAATGGACCAGCGTGACTACGGTATTGGAGCCCAGATATTGCGTTACCTCAACATTACCAAACTCCGTCTTATTACAAATAATCCTAAAAAACGTGTGGGTCTTTTGGGTTATGGAATTGAAATAGTAGATAACGTGCCGATCAGAGTAACTTCAAACCCCCACAACGAGCATTACCTAAAAACAAAGAAGGATAAAATGGGGCATGTACTATAAGGTACAAGATGCAAGGTTCAAGGTGAAAGTAAACTCATAAACTTTTCAACCTGTCAACTAATCAACCTTACTGATCCACTGTTAACGAATCAACTTTCAAAGAATCATTTATAGGTTGAGGCGTAACCGGCATTGTATTTCTTTTTTTCAGCTTCCCTTTTTTTCTTCCAAATAAATAATCAGATAGTGAATCAAACTCCTTATGATAGGAAACATTTGCACCGGCTCTCTGGCTGCGCAATGTGCCGGTTTGTGCTGCAGAGGTCAACAAATCCGGGCTTTGGCGATAGAATATATTTGCCCGAATGGTACCAGTTTTATTAATCAGAAACTCCACATTCACGTCCGGAAAAAGCTGAATATTTTGTTGAATATCAGATGCGAGCGGAACGTCAAATGTGCTTCCTAATGTTATCATTACTCTCTCATCAAACAGAGATTTGCCAACACTAATATTCAGATTGCTCTGATTAATATCGAACTGTCCGCTTTGGCTTATTAGATTTTTATTGTACAATGAGCCGGTAAAGTTTACTGTTAATTCGTTATTTCTCAATATTCCTGAAAGGACCTGGTTTAATCGTCTGTTCACTTCCCCAAAGAACAAACCCGAGATTGTGCTGTATGCAAGTTCGTTTAGGGCTGGTCTAAAAGCGTTTGATTGAGTGTTTTCGTATGGAGCAAAGCTGTTAAATACAATTAAATAGGTAACCTGCTTGTTTAATTCATGCTGGTTCTTTTCAATTTGTTGTATTCCAAATGCAACGGAGGGATCATTAGATAAAACACTGTTGCCCGGAAATTCCAATTTAAAATTAAAGATGGGCTGAAATAATTTACCTGTCAGAGTTGCAAGCACATTCACATCACCACGGTACCTGGATAAATTCTGATTTAGTGCCAAACCGGAAACTAAGGGTGCAAAACTTACTTGTTCCGCCTTGTACACAGCATTAAACTGAATATCCGCATCATAAGGATCACCATTCCATTCTATGTAGTTATTCGCTCCCGGCCGTAGTACAAAAGGTTTTTTGAAAAAAGATTGAAAAGTAAACAGGTAGCTTCCTTCTAAAATATCATATCGTCCACGCATGGAAAGCGGCTCTGAGGTACCAGCCCTCAGCCGCAGATTACCAACACCCCTTCCTTTAATCACGTCACCAGTAAGTTCATCTAAGATAACCTCTATATTAACCCGGGGAGTTGCTGTTAAGTTTACTTCGTAAGTAATATTTGTAGGAGCGCCGCGGTAATCTTCCTTTGTCATTTCTCTACCATACTTTCTTTCAACCATGAAATTAGCAGCACCTGTTTCTCTTGTGCGGGATGGCGGAAGTGTAATAAACGAGCTGTCTGTTTCCGAAGCTCTGGCTTCAATGTACATGTTCATATCGTATTGCGGACCAACCAGAATTAAAGATCCGGTACCCATAGCCCGACCATAAAATTGCTGGTTGTCTTTGTAAGAGGTATTTAATAATTCCATTGGTCGGTTATCTACTTCTGCTACAATATCAAATTGCATATTCTTAAAACTGTTGTGCTGAATACTCCCTCTTACTGTTGCAGTATTTCCCAACCTGTCCCGCAATTTCATTCTGCCAAAATCTATTTCATGTTCACTTAATGTAATTTCTGTATCATCTATCTTGTATGCTACTTGTGAAAAATTGACCTTAAGTGCCGCATTGTGTAACCGGCCTTTGCCAACATAAGCTCTATTGGCACCTTCACCTAAAATGTCTAGTTTACCTGTTAATGTCCCCTGCAGGTCAGAGAACAACGTGCCTATAAATCTTTCTAAAATTTTTACGGGATAATTCACTGGGATTATAGTGATACGATCCCTGTAAGTGTTAGCAGAATCTTTCAAATCCAGCGCAAGTTCAAAATTAATCTGGTGCTCCGGGTCAAGGTTATTGCCATTACCTGATAGCATACCACTTGCATTGTTATATGCAACAGATGCCTGAATCTGCCCAATAGAATCATTATCCACACGCAGTTGCTCGGCTGTAAAATCAGAGGTTACGTTAAATCTTTTTTGTGGGTCTTCTACCCGTATGGTGCCTGATAATAATCCTTCAATGCGATTTTGTTTTGTAAGAAAAGGGGATAGGTCTCCAAGATTGATTTTTTGCAATGCAATATGCAAATCTGTCCAATTGCCTTCTTCAGAGGGCTGGGTGCTGATATTTATTTCCTGGTTAGACTCTTTTAATACCAGCTGTCCCTGAATAACTGTATTTACCCTGAAATCAAGTTCACCACCTTGCTCAATTGTCCATGTTTTACCATTTAATACAAATGAAGACGGGTTAAATAAAACCGTAGCACCGGTAGCAAATGTTTTTATTTGTGCAGAAAGGTTAGCCTGGTTAATTGTTTGGTTAGCGGTTGTGTTAACAGTAATATTTGAAACATCGTTTTGTGCTTGTATGCTGAAGTTTGTTTGCGGAAAATTCAAACTATCACTTACAACTGCATTGTTAACCTGTCCGCTTACCAGCAACCGCTCAAAGTTTCCATCTCCTTTCAATTTAACGTCCGCAAATTGATATTGGTTGAAAGAAAACAGAGGCACATCCGCATCTAACCGTAAAGTATTGGACGCAACATCTAAGGCGCCTGAAATATGGCTGTTATTAAAGCCGGAAAGTCTTTTATCAATTAATTTGATGTAATCTTCAATAACACCGGTGGTTATATTAAATGTAAACGATTGGTCCGGAATATTTCGCCGTGGTGGCCGTATGTAAGATGGATAGTAGCGGGTTAAGAATAATGTAACGGCATCTGGCAAGGATCTCAAATCGAACTTGCCTGTTATATCTGCATCTAATTCATTGGACCGTGCTCTTATTGTTCGTACCCCATTTATATAATTAGAAAAAACAATAAGCGAGTCAAAAGATAAGCGCTTGCCTCCGTGTAAAAGAGTGGCATTGCTTATGTTGGCATTTCCAACAAAGTCAGCAATAGAATTTCCATTGAAAGCTACATTAAAATCTCCCTGTAATGTAAAAGGTTCTTTTGTAAAACCTAAAGCTTGCAGGTCAAGTTTTGCAATATTTGCCTTTGCATCAAAAGTAGGCGTGGCGCCTTTTAAATTAATTAATCCTGTTAAGTTTAAATCAGCATTGGGATCTTTAATTACAAAATCACCATCAAAAATCCTGTTCTTTAATTTGCCTTTTGCTGTAATGTTTTGATAGGTGTATTTGTTATAATAAACTTTTTTTATTGTGCCATCAATATCCAAATCCAGTGTGTTCCATTCAAATCCCCTGCCTTGGATATCTCCGCTGAAGGCAATGACACCCAACTGAGAATTATTAATGAACTGGCCTAACTGGAAATTGTTGGTTGAAATAGTTCCGGAATAAACCGGTACTCCGCCTTTAGGCAATTTCATGTTCAGGTCTGTGATTAATGTGCCTAAGCCAGTACGGATGGTTCCGTAGGCAACAAAATCATTTATAAAGCCAGTATAATTTCCCGAAAAACTTATTGTTTGTAGTTTTCTAAGGTTAGGAGTTTGTACTTTCTTTAAAGCTGGTACAAAAGTTACAGCATCAGCATAGGTTGTTCGCAATTCATTTGCTTCTACATTAATAAATGTTTCATTAATGTCAGGCAGTCCAACAATGCTAAAACTTCCGCTAAGCAATGAATTTTTTCCTGCAGAAAGGTTTATGTTTCTTGCGGATAAAGCATCAACTGTACCTTTCACCTGACCGTCAATTTTCAAGACACGGTTCCAGTTTTTTATAGATGGGGCAAAAAATGCAAGATCATCGCTTGCTATTGAGCTGTTATTAAAATTTGCTTCCATGGTAACAGCATGAATAAAATTGTTCATACTGCTCAGGCTGGCAAACTTCATTGCAAAATAATTACGTAACACACTGCGATTTGTTTTTAAATGCAAATCATTAAACTCCATTATTTGCGGATGAAAACGTAAATGGGTTTTAAAGGTCTGAACCAATAATCCGCTTCGTTCCTGTGTGGATAAATTGATCTTTGCTCTTAATGTATCTTCCTTCCATACAAACTGGTTTATCTGCCCGTCAATTTTACTAAACTCTATATGCTTACCATCAAAATAAGGTGTGGTGGGAGCCTGGCTTCTGCCGGATGTTTTATACGTTCCATTATTAATAGCCACTTTATTAATAGCAACACTCCAATTTTGCGGGTTCCATTGAAGCAAAGAATCAGTTGAAATTATTTTTCCAGCATCAATTATAACAGAAGCAGGTTTGTTGCCTTTATAAGCAAACGTTGAAAAAAAAGGCTTTACCAGATTGAGATTATTTATATCTACCAGCTTTTTGGTAATACTTACATCATCTGCGGTCAGGGACAACGATCCTACTCTTGCTAACAGGTCATTTCCAAGCCAGGCATCTTTTTGAAAGAAAGTAACGTTATTCATTACTACTTCCTTCAGGTTAAATTCAATGCCAGACCTTTTCTTTTTTCCACCGGATGAAGCAAAATACTGTTGCAGATACTGGTAGTTCCATATTGAGTCGGTTCTATTGAAATTAATTACTGCATTTTCCAATCCTATATATTTCAAATCAGCTTTTTGCTGGAAAAAAAACCAATCGGTAATACGAACCTGAACTTTACCAGCCCATAATAATGTATCTTTCTTTCTATCTTCCACCAGCACTTCTTTCAGGTTCATCTTATTAAAGAATACAAACTCCACATGTTTAATGCTTATGCGGCTTTGTAGATCCCTTGAAAGTTTAGCAGTTACATGCCTCGACAACCAGTTTTGTCCCCATTCTGTTTGTACGAGCCCAATGGAAAGAAAAATCAATATCAGGATGGATAATATTGCAGCTAAGAATATTTTGCCTAATTTCCTCAGGATAATGGTATTTAAGTGGTAAAATTAACTATTAGTCACCTTTAGACAAACTCAATATCATATAGTAAATTGAAAAACGTGTGTAATGATGTTAAATTTCCATTTAGATGAACACAATAATCTCAACATGATCTTTATCAAATTCAAATAAATGAGTAAACTGTTTTTTCTATTGACATTGTTTTGCGTAACAATCGCTGGCGCACAAAAACCGGTACAACAAAAGCGGGAAAATTTTATGCTGGTCATTCATGGCGGAGCCGGCACTATTTTAAAAAAGAATATGACTGCGGAACGGGAAAAAGCATACACTTCCGGGTTACAAAATGCATTAAAAGCAGGTTATACAATTTTAAGTAGAGGTGGTTCAGCGCTGGATGCAGTAGAAGCAACCGTAAGAGTAATGGAAGATAATCCACTATTTAATGCAGGCAAAGGTGCTGTTTTTACCAATGAAGGGAAAAATGAACTGGATGCTGCTATTATGAATGGTAAAACGCTTGCTGCAGGATCAGTAGCAAGTGTAACAGTTATAAAAAATCCAATAAGTGCTGCCCGTGCTGTTATGGAAAAAAGCGATCACGTTATGATGATCGGGAAAGGGGCAGAAAAAATTTGCACAGCAGCAGGGATTGGAAATAGTAGATACAAGTTATTTCTATACCGAAGATAGATGGAGGGGATTGCAAGGTGCTAAAAGAGAAGATTCTTTAAAAGCACAAATGCAGCCTGCGCCAAAACAAACAGCAGTAAAGCAAAAGAATTATATAGATTATAAATACGGGACTGTAGGTGCAGTTGCATTAGATATGCAAGGCAACCTTGCCGCCGCCACCAGCACAGGAGGTATGACAAACAAAAAGTTTGGCAGAGTAGGGGATGCTCCTATAATTGGGGCAGGTACGTATGCTAATAATGCTACCTGTGCAGTTAGCTGCACAGGCTGGGGCGAGTTCTTTATACGGTTAGTAGTTGCAAAAAGCGTTAGCGATTTAATAGAGTACAAAAACTATACAGTAAAAAAAGCTGCAGATGAGCTGATAATGAAAAAAGTGCCACAATTGGGGGGCGATGGCGGATTAATTGCCCTGGATAAAAAAGGGAATTACACCATGAGCTTTAATACGGAAGGTATGTATAGAGGTTATATTAAGCCAGATGGAAAACCTGTGGTTAAAATCTATAAAGAGTAAGATAACCCCAAAGGATTGGAGGAAGTTTTATTAAAGTATTTACCTATAGAAATACCAAAAGCATTATTGAAAATTTTAGGGCCAAAATCCTGGTTGTTCATACTGCCGATACCATGGGCATAATGCCCGAAAATAAACACACCATTATCACCTTCATACCCTACATGCAAAATGGCTGATGCTGCTACACGGCCATACTGCTCCAGGAAACTTATTACCATCTTTCTTCTAACTATTCCACCACCTTCAGCTAATTCGTATTTTTCCCGTCCTGCTAAAATCACATCTAAAGAAGGGCCAATTTTTATAAAAAAGTGGGATGGTTTATCTGTAATATCAAAATTCACTAAAGGTGCTATATCAATAGTATGTAACCTGGTATCATTATTTAATGCTTGTGCATCGGGTGGATTAGAAGAGTAGTTTAAAGTAACTTTATACCCTTTTGCACTATAGTAAAATGCAGGAGCAAAATATAAATTTCCTTCGATAGGCATTTTCCATGTTATTCCCGCCTGAACTCCAAACTTGTATCGTGTAGGTTGTTTTTCACCCCTGATAAGATATTTCACATTTGTCATTTGCGGGCCTGCAAATGCACCAAATAAACGCTCCTGGGCGAATGCCTTGTGGTTAAGGCATAGCATAATACATAGGAGAGCACACAAATACTTGTTCTTCATGATAGGATTTTGTACTGGATAGAGATGCAACGACAAATTTTAAAAATTATTATGACATTTTATATTATTTAGATGTATTTTTTAAAAAACAGTTGTTCTGTATCCTTTTCCGTAGTCAATAACCTTCTGCACCATCATCGCCGCGGCTGTCTGCAACTGCTTCAAACCGCCCATCAGGTAAAACCCTAATGAGTTCCACTAACCCAATACTTCCCCTCTCAAAAAGTTTATATCCCATCTTTTCCAACGCCGTTCGTGTTTGTTGAGGAAAAGATCTTTCAACATCAATGCGATCCGGCAGCCATTGATGATGGAATTTTGGTTTATTTACAGCATCATCTGCACTTAATCCAAATTCAATAATATTCAGGATGGTCTGATAAACTGAAGTAGGGATTGTTGTGCCACCGGGTGTTCCAACAACTAACAACGGGTTAGAATTTTGCAATACAATTGTTGGAGTCATGGAGCTCAACATTCTTTTGCCTGGTACAATTGCATTTGCTTCGCCCCCTAAAGCGCCGTACATGTTGGGAACCCCCGGCTTTATACTAAAGTCATCCATCTCATCATTCAAAAAAAATCCTGCACCACCAACAACAGTTTTGCTGCCATAGGAATCATTTAATGTTGTTGTTACTGCCACTGCATTACCCTCAGCATCAATTACACTTAAATGGGTTGTTTCTTTACTTTCTTCAATAGGAACCCGGCCCGGTTTAGTTAGCTCACTGCTTCCAGCCTTGTTTGGTAAGTAATCGTTCATCCTGCTTTTTAAATATCCCTCGCTTGTTATTACATCCACGGGCACTTTATAAAAGTCAGCATCCCCCATGAATTGACTTCTGTCAGCAAAAGCCCTGCGTTCTGCTTCCACCATTAATTGCACTGCCTGCGCAGATAAAAAACCGTATGATGCTAATGGTTTACCTTCTACCATTTTCATCATTTGGTGCAACAAAACGCCTCCACTGCTCGGCATAGGCATAGAAACTATTTGGTAGGCTTTGTATTTAAATGTATGTGGGGTACGCCATTTGGCTTTATAATTTTTCAGATCATCATTACTAATTATGCCACTGCCTCGTTTCATTTCTTCTACTATCAACCGTGCTGTTTCACCCTCGTAAAAACCTGCGGCACCATTGTCTCTTATTCTTTTTAATGTATTTGCAAGATCAGTTTGTACAAGGGTATCACCGGTTAGCCACGGCGTGGTTTTATGAAAGGCAGAAGTTGTCGTGTTGTGTTTGATTAATTCCTCCTGTATTCTGTTTAAAGAGGTTGCTTCGCGTTGTGTGATGGCAAAACCTTTTTCTGCAAGATCAATAGCAGGTTGAATTAAAGCAGCAACAGAAAGCTTCGCATACTTCATGCTTTCAAACAGACCTGAAACGGTGCCCGGTACTCCACTGGATAGATGACCACGAAGGCTTTTATTTGGAATTACATTTCCACTTTCATCGAGGTACATGTTACGATGCGCTGTCAGTGGCGCTGTTTCCCTGTAATCCAGAGCAACGGTTTGTCCATTTGCTAACCTTGCTACAAAAAATCCCCCACCTCCTAAATTACCTGCATTAGGATAAACAACTGCCAATGCTAATTGAGTTGCAATTGCTCCATCTATTGCGTTGCCGCCTGCTTTCATTATTGCAACACCCACTTTGCTTGCCAGGGGATGTGCAGAAACAACAGCGCCGTTTTTAGCAATAACTTTTTTATTGCTGGTATATTTGTAAGCATTGATATCTTGCAGACCGGCATTTTTGGTAGAGGTGCAGGAAACAACTATTACAAATAATAGTGTGAAAAAACTGTGTATTCGCATGCGTAGTGTTTATTACGTAAGATACAAATAAGTGCGGTTGCTGTTAGATTGTGAACGAACAGTAAGCCGTTAGGCCAACAATATTCCTAAATACCTTTAGCAGCTTCGTTAACCTGTTTTCCTGATGCCCCCAGATTAGAACTTATTCTTCCACATCATGCTTTCTACAGGCCTGTTTGGTTGGCCACTATACTTGGCATCTTTCTTTTGGTTGTATTTAATTTCGATTTCACCATCCGCTGGAAAATATATTAACTGTCCTATGGGCATGCCTGCATACACTTTTACAGGTTGTTTTACAGAAATTTCCAACGTCCAGTTTCCGCAAAAGCCTACATCACCTTTGCCTGCTGTGGCGTGAATATCAATACCAAGGCGACCTGTAGAAGACTTGCCTTCGAGGAAAGGAACATGGGCATGAGTTTCCGTGTATTCCATAGTAACGCCGAGGTAAAAAATATGTGGGTATAATACAAATCCTTGCGGCGGGATTTCGAATAGCTCAATTTCATTGTGCTTTTTTGCATCTAAAATATGTTCACGATAAGTTGCAAGCGTCTTGCCTAAGTGAACATCATAACTATTGCTGCCGAGACATTCCCGTTTGTATGGTTCAATTTTAATAGTGCCTTTTTCTATTTCTTCAAGAATTCGTGTGTCAGAAAGTATCATATATGTAAAAATGAATCTTTAAATTACTGCAATGTAAAAAAGCATTTTAATTTTCATTCATGAAATTTATCTGCAATGTGCCTGCCAGCATGCAGCTATAAAAACTAAAAACTTATTTGTGCCTATTTTTTTTCAACAGGAAATTGACGCTGACACAAAGCTTGGCGTGTGGAAGATAAAAGAGCCGGAGGAGTTTTTTTTAAGAGAGGTAATGCCTCAACGCAATGTAAGTCATCCGCATAAAAAACTGCAGCATCTGGCCGGAAGATTTCTTTTAAAGTACTTATTTAAAGATTTTCCTGCTGAACTGATACAAATTGCGGATACACGTAAACCTTTTTTAGAAGATGAAGCATATCATTTTTCTATTTCACATTGCGGAAATTATTCAGCAGCGGTGGTAAGCACAACAAAAAGAGTGGGGGTGGATGTAGAACTAATTTCTGAGAAAGCTGCACGGATCAGGCATAAATTTTTATCGAAGGAGGAATTGGCAATGGGCAACAGACAATGGGCAATTGACAATAGTGAGCATGAGCGGAACTTTTCAACCGTTCAACTAATTAACCTTTCAACTCTTCTCTGGAGTTGTAAGGAAGCTGTTTTTAAATGGTATGGCTTGGGTGGAATAAATTTTAAAGAAGATATTATTATAAAGAGTATAATTCCTGTTGATGAAAACACTCTTGAAACGATCATCCTTTTTAAAAAAAATGAAGACCTGTATTTGGATATTCATTCAATTATTTTTGATGAGGTGTGTTTGAGTTGGGTGGCTACTTAAAGTTCATATCTTCTGTTTTCACATCACTTATTTCTTCTGCAATGTTTATTAATGTTTGGCGATTTGCAAATTTTATTGAGGTAGCGTTTTCGGGTAATTCCTGAACATCCTTTAATTTTCTTTCGATTGCTCTTGAACGTACACCCGCCTGATCTATAACATTGCTTGCTTCCTGCAATTTCTTTTGCGTTTTATCAAGAATTTCGCCGAAGTTTCCAAACTCAGTTTTAACAGCAGCCAGTAAATTCCAAACTTCACTTGAACGCTTTTGGATAGCAAGAGTCCTAAAGCCCATTTGCAAACTACTAAGAAAAGCTTGAAGTGTTGTAGGGCCTGAAATAACTATACTACATTCTCTTTTAATGGTTTCAAATAATCCAGGAGTGCGCAATACTTCCGCATATAAACTTTCAAATGGTAAAAACAAAATCGCAAAATCTGTAGTATTTGGCGGATCAATATATTTTCCACAAATATCATTTGCACATTTACGAATTCCCCGCACAAAAATTTTTCTTCTTTCTTCTATTTGCTCTGCATTGCCATGTTCATATGATTCCATCAATAATTCAAAATCTTCTTTAGGAAATTTTGAATCTATTGGAACCCAGAGCATTTGATCCTTATTCTCTCCTGCAGGTAGTTTCACTGCAAATTCAACGGCTGCATTAGAACCTTGCTTTGTTCTTACGTTTTTTCCGTATTGATCAGGTGTCAACATTTGCTCCAAAAGGTTTTCGAGTTGGTATTCACCCATAACACCCCTTGTTTTTACGTTATTCAAAACTTTTTTCAAATCACCAACTCCGGTTGCAAGTTGCTGCATATCTCCCAGGCCTTTATGTACAGATTCTAATCTTTCACTTACCAACTTAAATGATTCACCAAGACGGGACTCTAATGTTTTCTGTAATTTTTCATCAACAGTTGCACGCATTTCATCCAGTTTCTTTTCATTACCTTGTTGCAGTTCAGAAATTTTAGTTTCAACTGTTTTTCTCATGATATCAATTGTTGTCCTTAATTCCTCTCTGTTATCCTTAGCTGTCTGAATAGTCCCTGTATTGAGATCGTTGAGTTTTATTTCCATTGAATTTATCAAATCTGTTAATTTTTGCTGCATGGCCTGGGTTAACGTATTCAAATTGGTCGCAAAAGCTTCGAGTTGATTATTTTGACTGTCACCGACATCCTTTACTGATTTCGAAATAAGATTTCCGAATGTTTCGACTGAAGTGGAGAGAATATCACGAGAGGATTTGCCCTCGTTACGTAGTTGATCTTTCACAGAGGATTCAATTCTTTCTACATCTCGCGCAAGTGTATCGAGTTTATAAATTAATTGTATACTTCGTTTCGGATCTTTTGAAGCAAACGTTTTTAACGAAAAGACGGCTATAACAATACACAAAACGGCAATCGTAACAAGTAAGACTATTTCGAGGGACATTGATA
>JBHENB010000059.1:0-13023 GCA_046262255.1 Chitinophagaceae bacterium | reverse complement strand
CATATTGTACATTTAATATGTTTCGCAAAAAACTTACATCATTTATCAGGAGTTGCGGGGTTGCATAAACTCTACCAAACAATTGTAGAAATTCAACATCAGAATTGCTTAGCCATTTTTTTATTATTGTCTGGTCGTTCAGCAGTAATTTTTCTTGCTTTCTGGCCTTTAATTTAATTGTTTCTGAACTTAATGTTTTTCTAAAGCAAGCTATATAAAAACCTTCGCCATCTACCTTATCGGGAAAGGAACGATAACCAGTTGCTTTTAAATTTGAAGAATCAGTTTTTACTATTCCCCAACATTCATCAATTTTTAATTTTGCGTTTTCCATTTTTAAGTCATGGACCAGCCAATCTGCAATGTCTTCATCTTCTTCCTTTGAATAGCTACAGGTAGAATAAATAAGGACACCGCCAGTTTTTAATGCAGGGAGAACATTTGCTAAAATGCGCTGTTGCCGTTGACAACAAAGAGCGACATTGTTTAAACTCCATTCTTTTATTGCTTCTGTATCTTTTCTAAACAGCCCACTGCCGCTGCATGGTGCATCTACAACAATCGCGTCGAAGTAACCGGACAGCTTTTTAAATGCAGCAGGATCATTATTTGTTACAACCACGTTAGTTGCTCCCCATTTCAATAAATTGCTTGTGAGAATATTGCTACGGCTTTTTATAGTTTCATTACTTACCAAAAAGCTGTTTGGTGTAATGAGTGACTGGATATGAGTTGACTTGCCCCCGGGTGCTGCACATAAATCCAAAATTTTAATGGGCTGCGATAAATCAATAGTTTGTTTTAGTGCCTGTTCTAAAAACATACCTGATGCTTCCTGCACGTAATAACAACCTGCATGGAAAAATGGATCAAAGGTGAACGAGGGACGTTTGTTTAAATAAAAACCATATTCGCACCAGGGCACGCCCCCTCCCCAACCCTCCGCAAAAGAAAGGGAGTTAGATATAGAACTGTTTTTAGTGTCTATTTTATTTGGATTGATGCGAATAGAAGTAACCTGTTCACCCGAAGCATGAATATTGATAAACGCTTCTTCATCAAAGCCATTTATATTTCTTAAAGATTTTATAAGCTCTGCAGGTACATCCACTTTAATAATTATTAATCGGTACTGCCTTGTGTAAACTCGTCTAATAAACCTTCTTCTTCATCAACCGGCTGGGTTTTTCTCTTCCAACTTTGTAAAATGTTCAGTATGAAAAATATATGAGCTGCAAGTGTCGCACCCCAATAAAGAAACGTACTGATTAACTAAAGTGTTGCCCGCATACTACTTACATCGCCTATTGACCGGGGGCTACTTAACATTCTGGAAACAATAATAATGTTAGCCAATGACAAGAACAAAAAAGAAAAATATAAAAGCCCCACGTGCCATTTTGCCCACAAGCGTGAAAAAATTTGCTCCCTGAATCGCCAATAAACAAGTGCTTCGGCAAACAAAATAAAACATGTTACGCACAGTTTTTCCAGAAGTGATTTGCGTACTATAAATGCAGAAACATTCCTTGAATAATATTGCACTTCAAAAAAATAAAAAAGGATTAACAGGAAGATCAATGCTACAAGACCACGGTAAGGAATCAAATAAGCATTAGGCCCCAAGTTTGGTTGATTTTACAATTGCTTAATTTCATTTATCAGATCCTGCAATACTTTTTTTGCGTCTCCAAAAAGCATGGATGTTTTCGGCTGAAAGAAGAGTTCGTTTTCAATGCCTGCATAACCAGGTTTCATACTCCGTTTGTTTACAATTACCGTTTTTGCTAATTCCACATCCAATACAGGCATACCATAAATAGGTGAAGATGAATCGGTTTTGGCGGCAGGGTTTACTACGTCGTTTGCACCTAATATAAGTACAACGTCTGTAGTAGCAAACTCTTCATTGGCCTGTTCCATTTCCAACAATTTTTCATAGCCAACATCTGCTTCTGCAAGCAATACATTCATGTGGCCTGGCATGCGTCCGGCAACCGGGTGAATTGCATACTTCACTTCCACCCCTTTCTCCATCAATAACTTTTCCAGCTCATGGCACGCATGCTGCGCTTGTGCAACAGCCAATCCATAACCCGGGACTATCATCACTTTATTTGCATAGCTCATTACAACTGCTGCGTCATTCAGAATAACTTCCTTGAAATTGCCTTGTTCTTTTCCACCTACGGAGATGCCTTTTGTATTCCCGCCAAATGAACCAATCAAAACATTTTTCAAAGAACGGTTCATTGCCTTACACATTAAAATTGTAAGTAAAGTACCTGCAGCACCTACTAAAATACCTCCGGTAAGCATCACTTTGTTGTCATATAAAAACCCGCCGCAGGCAGCGGCAACACCCGTAAAAGAATTTAATAGAGAAATTACCACAGGCATGTCAGCACCACCAATTGGAAGAACAAAAAAAACACCATATAAAAGTGAAAGAACAAATACCAGGTAAAGCAAACTCCCTGGTGTGGCAACGGGATTAGCAATTATATAAACAGATAACCCCACCGCGGTCAGCAGTAAAAACATATTCAAAATATGCTGGCCTTTGAAGGTGTAATCTTTTATTATGCCATTCAACTTTCCCCATGCAATCATACTTCCGGCAAAAGAAACAGAGCCAATTATAAGACCGAGAAAAATAGTTATCAATGTACCAGTTCTTACTGGTATTTCCAGGAAACCTGTATCTGCAGCGGTTGTACCAGAAACTTCATAAATTCTGAATGTAAAATTATTATTGACGAAATGGCTGAACTCGATAATTGAGATTAATGCGGCACAGGCACCACCCATCCCATTGAACAGGCTGACCATTTCAGGCATTGATGTCATTTTCACCCTCCGTGCTGCGAGTGTGCCCACTACTCCGCCAATGGCTAACCCACCAAATATCCATGCATAATTATGCAGCTTATTTCCATTTTCATCTGCATAAAAAAATATAGTTCCAAAAATGGCTAAAGCCATTCCCGTAGCTGCCACCAAATTGCCTCTACGGGCTGTCTCCGGGTGCGACAACATCTTTAGCCCGACTATAAATGTTACCGATCCGATTAAGTAAATTATGGTGAGTAAACTTAGTTGCATAACAATCAAAATACTACAGTGGTTGCTTGTGTGTGATCTTCTTTTTTTTTGATTTAAACATTTCCAGCATTCTGTCGGTTACTACAAATCCACCTACTACATTAAGAGTACCTAGTACTACAGCAAGAAAACCAAGAATCAGGGCCAGGTAATTATTGCTTTCTGCTTTGCCCATTACAATAATAGCTCCAATGATAACCACTCCATGAATGGCATTTGCACCGCTCATAAGCGGTGTATGCAATACGCTCGGCACACGACCAATTACTTCAATTCCAACAAAAACCATTAGTATAACTATATAAATGGTTTGCTGATGCGCCGCAATAAAGGTTAAAACACTTTCCATAAATGATAAGAAATAACAACAATATGCATTATTGAATTATTGATTTAACCCTGTCATTGACAATTTCGCCATTATGGGTAATGCAGCATCCTTTTATCAGATCATCGTTCCAGTCCAAATTTATTTCTCCTTCTTTATTAATGATCAACTGTAAAAAATTCAATACATTTTTTCCATAAAGCTTGCTTGCATCAAACGGCATTGTTGCCGGTAAATTACCATTGCCAATTATTGTTACACCGGCATGCACTACATTTTCATTGATTTTCGTAAACGGTGTGTTACCGCCTGTTGCGGCCGCAATATCAACAATTATTGAACCATTGCGCATCTGTTCAATCATTTGCTGTGTAATTAACTGAGGTGCTTTTTTACCCGGAATTTGCGCCGTTGTAATTACTATATCTGATTTAGCAATGCTTTCTGCAATGCGCTGTTGTTGCCGTTGCTTGTATTCTTCTGTTTGCTCGACAGCGTAGCCTCCCGCCTGGCTTGGGTCTGCTGCGCCTTCCACTTCTATAAACCTGGCACCCAGACTTATTACTTCTTCTTTTACAGCAGGACGTGTGTCAAAAACTTCTACTACAGCACCTAATCTGCGTGCAGTGGCAATTGCCTGTAATCCGGCAACACCAGCTCCTAGTATTAATACTTTTGCCGGAGCAATTGTTCCTGCAGCTGTCATAAACATTGGAAAATACCTGCTGTATATGTTTGCTGCCAGTAGTACGGCTTTGTATCCTGCAATATTAGCTTGTGAACTTAGTACATCCATGCTTTGAGCACGGGTAGTACGGGGCAGCATATCTAAACTAAAAGAAGTTAATCTCTGCAACGCCCACTTTTTCATTAAATCAGCATCAAATAATGGCTGGTAAATTCCAATAAGTATTTTAGAATGCGGAATGGAGTGTTGAGGATTTGGCTTATGAATGGATAGGATAATATCCGATGATGCTATTAGCTGCTGATCGTTTCCAATTTTAGCGCCAGCCTTCTCATAATCTGCGTTTGAAGCGCATGCTCTTTCTCCGGCTTCATTTTCCACCAAAACGGTAATTTCTTTTTTTGTTATTTGGGCAACGGCTTCGGGTAAAAGCGATACTCTTGATTCATCTGAAAGTTCTTTCAACACGCCAACGGTCATACTATTATTGTTTGGCTAACGGTTTGAAGATAAATATTTTTTCATTGGCGCACTGGTTATCAAAAACGTACTACAAAATGCTGCTTTTCTTTAAACTCTCTTCTAAAAAACACAAATCCCAGAAAAAAAATATCAATGGTACAGCGGACCATTGAATGCTGCTGAATATCTCTCCATGCCAGCTGCATTTCTCTGCTCCAGCAGATATCATCGAAAATAAGAATGGTATCATTTCCTGTATTTTTTGATAACAATTGAAAATAATGCATTGTAGGTTCGTACCTATGATTGCCATCGATGTATGCTAAGTCAAATTTTTGAGAAGCGTGAAGAACTTCTGGCAAAATGGTGTCAAAATTACCCTCTACAAGCTGAATGTTTTTGATATTCAGCAATTGAAAATTTTTCTTTGCTATGTCGTATATGCTTTTACTTCCTTCTATGGTTACTACTTGCGCAGAGGGATTTGCCGTAGCAAAATACGCTGTAGTAATACCTAAAGAAGTGCCAAGTTCTAAAATATTTTCAGGCATATAATGCTGAGTGATGCGATATAGAAGCTGCCCGTATTTTTTTGGTTTCACTGCGGCTTTTGTTATCGCGGCTATTGTTTTTTTTGATGAAACATTAATTCTTGAACCGGCTCCAGGATCGTTGATCTCTAAGATTCTTTTATCATCCAATAACTTCTTTCTTAGATTTTCAATTTTCTGTGGCGGAGAGTATTGGTTCTCATTATTCAATACATTTTTAATGAAGTCAAAAACAAAAGGAGAATGTATGCCGTGACCCTTTCCGTTTGCAGCCCGTAAATAGTAATGAATGTATTTAGCTGCTAGTTGGACGGAATTATACACAATACCAATTTGATGAATTTAAAGCAGTATTGATCATGCAGTGACATCTAAAGTAGGCTGAATACTTTTGCGCTCCCATACCTGGAAAGAATAGGAGTACTTGTTTTTTTCATCTGGTGTGCAAAACCTGTTCTTCGTCAACTGCCATTCTTCATCTTTTAACGCTGGAAAGTAAGCGTCTCCTTCAAACTCATGATGAAGACGGGTAAGATAAACTCTCTTCGTTGCAGGGAAAGCTGATCTAAATATTTCGGCTCCTCCAATAACAAAAATTTCTTTTGCATCCGCTTGCTGTGCAATTGCGATTGCCTGCTTTAAAGTTTGCGCTGATTCAACGCCTTCCTGCTTCCAATTAATATCTCTGCTTAAAACAATATTTTTTCTTCCTGGCAATGGTTTACCTATTGATTCAAACGTTTTACGTCCCATCAGGATGGGCATTGCCCAGGTTACATTTTTAAAATACTTCAGATCTTTTGGTAAATACCATGGCAATTTATTGTTGCGCCCTATTACATTGTTTTCTCCGGCAGCAACAAGAATACTAATAATGGCATCCCTGTCCCCTAAAGGGGAATTTAAATTCAGAGTTTCTTTGTATAGTCCATCATTACTCATTAGCAAACTTAGCTGTATCCAAAGTATTAGAATTCACTAATCATATTCTTAAAAACTTTCCTTCAAGGGTTTAGTGTTAAACGGCTATTGGTGCTTTTATAGCCGGATGATATTGATAACTTTCCAGTTGAAAATCATTATAAGTAAAATCAAAAATATTTTTCACCTGCGGATTTAGTTTCATTGCCGGCAATGGCAGTGGCTTGCGTGTTAACTGCAATTGTGCCTGTTCTATATGATTATGATATAAATGAACATCGCCAAAAGTGTGAATGAATTCACCAGGTATTAAATCACAAACTTGTGCAACCATCATTGTAAGCAAAGCATAAGATGCAATGTTGAATGGAACTCCAAGAAATACATCCGCTGAACGTTGATATAATTGACAGGTAAGCATTTTCTTTCTTCCCCCATTTAAAGAATTATCCGAATGAATCCCTTTAGGAGAGGTGGATGTATAAAATTGAAACAATGCATGGCATGGCATTAAAGCCATCTTTGGTAAATCACCCACATTCCATGCGCTAACAATTAACCTGCGGCTGTCCGGATTGTTTTTTATTTGTTTAATTACATCAGCTACCTGGTCAATGACATTTCCATCTGCACCTTGCCATCTGCGCCATTGCTTGCCATACACCGGCCCCAACTCTCCGTTTTTATCTGCCCATTCATTCCAAATATTAACGCCGTTATCCTTCAAATAGCCAATACTGGTTTCTCCTTTCAAAAACCACAGCAATTCATGAATGATGCTTTTTACATGCAGCTTTTTTGTTGTCACAAGAGGAAAGCCTTCATTTAAATCAAACCTCATTTGGTAACCAAAGCAACTTAAGGTGCCGGTGCCCGTCCTGTCATTCTTTTGCACTCCATTATCTAATATGTGTTGTAATAGCTGTAAGTATTGCTGCATGCAGCAAAGTAAAAGCAATGTTTTTTCACTTAAAAGAATTAAGGAATTTTGGGGGTAAGATGTGCATTTTATCAAAACATTTCCAGCAGGCAATTTAATATAAAATCCATGGGAGAATTATTAACGACCTTCGGCAATCATTTTGCAAACTCTTTCTCTCGTTAAAAGAACCCGGGAAAATTGGTGGATTAGCAAAATCGCCAAATGGTTTCGGGTTTGATAATCCCCGTTCTGGGAGACAATTCACTTCTTATTATCTTTGCGCCATTCAAAAAAATTATGGCAACTAATAAGTATACTGAACTACTTGGCGACAAGGCAGAATATCTTTTATCACACACATGTAAAACAATTGATAAATCAGACCTGCACCTACCCTCTCCCAATCACATAGATGAGGTTTGGTTAAACAGTAACCGCAATGCTCAGACATTACGAAATCTACAAAATTTACTTAGCCATGGTCGTTTAGGAAATAGCGGGTATTGCAGCATTTTTCCTGTTGACCAGGGAATTGAGCATAGTGGTGGTTCTGCATTTGCACCTAATCCTATTTATTTTGATCCGGAGAACATAATAAAGCTTGCTATAGATGGAGGCTGCAATGGTGTGGCTTCTACATTTGGTGTTTTGGGAATAATGAGCCGCAAGTACGCACATAAAATTCCTTTTATTGTTAAACTCAACCACAACGAATTTTTAAGCATGCCTAACCGCTACGACCAAACCATGTTTGGTACGGTTAAAGGTGCATGGAATATGGGCGCAGTAGCCGTTGGAACAACAATCTATTGGGGATCTGCTGAAAGTCCACGTCAATTGAAGGAAACAGCAGAAGCATTTGAATATGCTCACGAGTTGGGAATGGCCACTATCTTATGGTGCTACTTACGCAACAATGCATTTAAAGTAGAAGGCGTGGATTACCATACAGCCGCGGATTTAACAGGGCAGGCAAACCATTTGGGTGTAACCTTGCAGGCAGACATCATCAAGCAAAAATTACCTACTAACAACGGGGGTTATAATGCAACAAAGCATGGCAAAACACATAAGTTAGTCTATGAAAAGCTAACTTCTGACCATCCTATTGACCTTTGTCGCTACCAGGTATTAAATTGTTACAACGGACGTGTAGGCTTGATTAACTCAGGCGGGGAAAGCCAGGGAGAAACGGATATGCAGGAGGCCGTAAGCACGGCTATCATTAATAAACGTGCAGGCGGCATGGGTCTTATATTGGGCAGGAAAGCTTTTCAACGTCCCTTCGGGGATGGAGTTAAAATGCTAAAAGCAATACAGGATGTATATTTGGACGAGTCTGTGACTGTGGCGTGATCCGGCTTTACTCCTTCCTTCAGTAAGTTGAGAATCATAACCCATGCTGAATTATTTCTGAATCATTTTATCACATTAATTGTCTTAAACCTGCTCTCATTTCCAACACGGTCAACAGCAGTTACAACAACGGAATTTAACGGAATACGTTTTTCTCCGGAATAGTTTTGCAGATTAAAAGAGCTGTCTTTCCGATTGAAGATTTCATAGTTCCAGATCGTTCCGTATTGGTAATAAACCACCCACCGGAATACATCTTTTTCCTCGGGGTGGCTCCACGTTATAAGTACGCTATCTTCTTTATTGTCCACAGATACATCGGGCTCCCGGGGTGCTCTGCGGTCGAGCCATGGTGTTGGAGGAACTAATGCAGGTTTTTTATAAGGTCCGTTGGCTATTGCTTTTGCAAGGCTGTCATTCCTGGTTAAGCCGGAAATACTCCAGTGCACCACTCCTTTACTCCTGGGCAACATTCCCCGGGAGATCATGATTTCATTTATGGTTTCATCAATGTTCTTTTCTCCGCCGCCCTTGTACACTGAAATACCCGGCCACAAATGACGGTTTTTGGTATTTTCACCTGCCCACCAGCCAAGTAATACCGGAAAACTTTGTGGAATTCTATTAATCTCCCAATATAACTGTGGTGTAAAATAATCTATCCATCCCTTGTTTAACCACAACCGGGCATCAGCATAAAGTTTGTCGTGTTGATCAAATCCTTCAATAGATTCAGGATACCCTGGTCTCCAAATACCAAATGGACTCAAACCAAACTTCACCCATTCTTTTTCTTTTTTAATTTGTTTATAAAGACGTTCAATAAAAATATTTACGCTATGCCTTCGCCAATCTCCTCTCGACAATTTACCGCCATCTTGTAGGTATGCTGCATAAGTCGCACTATCCGGAAAATCTTCATTCAAATTGTAAGAGGGATAAGGGTAAAAATAATCATCAAAGTGTACCCCATCAATATCATATCTTCTCACCAAATCCATCACTACAGATGCAGAATGATCCTGTGTTTCTTTTTTTGCCGGATCAAGCCACCAATAACCTTCTTTTAAAAAAACGGATAAGTGAGATTTCGTTTTGACAATGGATTTATCACTGACAAGACCTCCATCTTTATGATGGGAACGGTAAGGGTTTAACCACACATGTAACTCTAAACCGCGATCATGAGCTGCTTCAACCCAAAATTCCAGGGGATCGTAATATGGATCAGGAGCTTTTCCTACATCACCTGTAAGATAATACGACCATGGCTCAATATCACTTTTGTATAAAGCATCTGTTTGTGGACGAACCTGGAAAACAACTGCATTGAAACGATGATCTTTAAGGAAGTCCAATAATTTAATAGCTTCCTGTTGCTGCTGTTCTGTACTTAATCCAGGCTTGCTGGGCCAGTTAATGTTGGAAACTGTTGCTACCCATGCAGCCCGGAATTCTTTCGCTGCCGCAGGTATTTTATGAAAAGATTCTTTCTGTCCACTTCTTGAGGCAACGCATGCACTTAGCAGAAATAATGAACAGAGCGCTACAAACTGCATTCTTTTATGCATATCTAATTATGATTGATATTGAAATGTACTAAATATAAAATATTATTTTCCAGGCTATATCCAAAGAAAAAGATGCACTCCCAATCTATCCTTGTAAATTTTGAATAGTTCTTAATGCTGAATACACATCTTAAATTCACTTGAAAAACAAACCAGGGCTAAAAATGCAAAAGGATTTAATTCAGGCAATGAATGAGAAGTATATTTGTATACTACGTATACCTTGCTGATGGCAATAAAAAACATTGAAGATTTTGATGCGAACCTTGCAGGTGAAGAAGGCAAGACAGAGGAAACTAAAACCGGCTGGTTTCGTCGGATAAAAAAGGGTATTACTACCCCTTCATCCGAAAAAAAAGAAACACCGGAGGGCCTATGGACTAAGTGCCCGGATTGTAATCACATTTGCACGGTAAATGATCTAAGAGAACAATTATTCGTATGTCCAAAGTGTGATTACCACCACCGTATAGGAAGTGGTGAATATTACGACATATTGTTTGATGATAAGCAGTTTACCGAGCTTTTTGACAATATACGCTCCAGGGACTTTTTAGGTTTTACTGATCTAAAGCCATACAAAAAACGCTTAGAAGAAATCTGGGCCAAGACCAATCTAAAAGATTCTATGCGTATTGCAACTGGTAAATTGAACAATCACGATCTTGTTATTGCGTGTATGGATTTTGAATTTATCGGAGGATCCCTGGGGAGTGTGATGGGTGAAAAGTTTAGTCGTGCAGTAGATTACTGCATACAACACAAAATGCCATACCTGGTAATTGGCAAAAGTGGTGGTGCTCGTATGATGGAAAGTGCTTTTTCACTGATGCAGTTAGCAAAAACCAGTGGTAAATTGTCGCAGTTATCAGATGCTAAACTTCCATACATTTCTTTATTAACAGATCCAACTTTTGGAGGTATCTCTGCTTCATTTGGAATGCTTGGTGATTTAAATATTGCAGAACCTGGCGCACTGATTGGTTTTGCAGGCCCGAGGGTAATTAAAGAAACAATAAAAAAAGACCTGCCTGAAGGATTTCAGCGCAGCGAATTTATTTTAGAACATGGCTTTTTAGATTTTATTGTGCCGAGAAAAGAACTAAAAGAAAAGCTGTCCACAGTACTTACACTTTTTAAGAATTAGTGGCCCCCTTCCGACTTCCCCCTATAGGGGAAGCCACCAGCGCTCAGCGCCAGATGATGGAAGTTTGCTATCGTAAGTTCATTCATAAAGTTCCACCATTATGGAAATTAAAAATCGCTCAGCTTACTACGAATACTTTATTGATAATAAATATGTTGCAGGAATGATTTTGACCGGCACAGAAGTAAAATCTTTACGTGCAGGCAAAGCAAGTTTTATGGACAGTTACTGCGTATTTCATAAAGATGAACTTTGGTTAAAATCGCTGCACATTGCTGAGTACTCCCATGGTACTGTTAATAATCATGATCCGCTTCGGGAACGTAAGCTATTGCTAAATAAAAGGGAATTAAATAAAATTCAATCAAAGCTAAAAGAGAAGGGATACACTTTAATTCCACTACGCATTTTCTTTAATGAGAACAATTTAGCTAAAGCAGAAATTGGGTTAGGAAAAGGCAAAAAAATGTACGATAAAAGAGAAACCATCAAACAAAGAGATACGGAGCGGGAGATGAAGAGATTTGTACAGTAACAATTTCAACCTCCTCGTGATTCATACTTATCCTTTTAAGTATTACTTTTTTATTTAGTATTACTTTTTTATATTTGTATTACTAAATCAAAGAAGGTGGAAACGTCAATTATAACTTCTAAAGGGCAGCTACTTATTCCAAAACGGCTAAGAAACAAGTATGGAATAAAATCCGGTGTAAAAGTAATTTTCGAAGAAACTGATGAAGGCGTAGTACTACGACCCATGAACGAGCTATATTTCAAATCATTTATGGGGATTTTGAAAGGCTCAGGGAATCTACAAGAAGAAATACGGGATATGAAAGAAGAAGAAAAAGGGCTTGAGGAGAGAAAATTGAATCTTTCAGGCAAAAAAAATATTAAGCCCAAATAGTTATGGCAAGCTTTGTTTTTGATAGCTATGCCATGCTGGCTTTCTTCAGAAATGAACCGGGTGGAGAAAAAGTGGAGCAGTTACTAAATGAAGCTGCAGCTGATAAACATCAATTATTTATAACAAATGTAAACGCAGGAGAAGTGTATTATATGTCTTGGAGAAAAGACGGCGCATCTAAAGCAAATATAGCATGGAAAGCTATGTTGCAATTTCCGATTCATATAATTAATGCAGATTTGGATTTTACACTGACTGCAGCTAAACTCAAGGCGGAACATCGAATTTCCTATGCCGATGCATTTGCGGCAGCGTTGACAATAAAAAGAAAAGCTACATTAATAACAGGCGATAGAGAATTTGAGGACTTGGTTGGAGTACTCAATTTTAAAGTGAAGTATTTGTGATACCAATTTCAATTTATGAATAATGAACAGCTAAAAGATTTCTGCATTCAACTAATGAAAACTGAAAGCGAAGAGGATGTCGTTAAACTTCTTAAATATTATGGTCTTTGGGATGAGCCATCTTACTGGAGATATTATGGTGATAAAGAAAATAATTATAGTGCTGCAGGAAATCAAGCCGATGAGGCGGAATCGGCATTAGTAGAGAAAATTACTAATGCTCGTGATACAATATTAATGAATGCATGTATGATGAGAGGAATCGATCCAAAAAGCGATAATGCGCCTGCAGGAGTTAAAGAAGCAGTTGCAGAGTTTTTTGAAGAAGATCCAAAAAGTGAGTTGGCTGGCCAAATGAAGGAATGGTCAAATGCGAAAAGAAGAGAAGTAGCTAAGAATATCTCCGTATTCATTACTGGTTACAAACCAGCTAAGGATAAATTTCCTTGTATAAGCATAGTAGATAAAGGCGAAGGCCAAACTCCTCTTCTTATTCCGCACAGTATCCTATCACTTGGCGAATCTATTAAACGAAAAATTCGTTTTGTACATGGAAAGTGGAACATGGGCGGAACAGCAGCATTAGTTTATTGCGGTAAAAGAAATTTACAGCTGATAATTAGTAAAAGAAATCCTAAACTGTTGGATGAAAAGA
>JBHENB010000058.1:0-13643 GCA_046262255.1 Chitinophagaceae bacterium | reverse complement strand
CATTAATACCATTAGCAGGTCCTCAAACAAAGTAACTTTCCCTAATGGCAGTTTAAAAACAGTTCCCACACAAGCGCATTGAATAGTTCTTTTAGCTATCATGCTTTGAACTACACCAATGGTACTAACTCCCATTACAAAAAAAGTAATTGCATTTGTGGCAACTGGATTAAACCCGGTCAGATAAGCAATTCCCAAACCCAATTCAATAAAAGGATATATCACACCCCAACTGTAAAAGTTTCTCGCAATTACATCATAAGTAGTATAGCCTTCGGCAAATCCTTTCAGGTTCATCAGTTTGAAAAACGAGAATACTAAAAAGAAGCCGGCCATAAAGTGCCTCATCCATTGCATCCAGTCAAATTGACCCTGCACTACCTGAATTAATCCTGTTATAACAGTTATGTATGCGAAAATGAGAAAAATAGGATAGTAAGAATTTTTTTCTGCAACTTCTTCACCATTCATCATATGATTATGATACATTTCTGTATCTGCATCTGAAATAATGTAATGACCTGACTTACTAATAGCCTGTTGCAAAACAGAGGTTGGAATATGTTTTTGCATTGTAATGGTAGCTTGTGGTGCGTTCAACTGCACATTTGCTTCTGTAATATCACCAACTTTCAAGAGTTCACTTTTTGCCTTTGCTACACAATTGTTGCATGTCATACCGGCAATGTTGTATGTATGTGTCATAGTTGTACTTTGACCACAAAGCTACTTTTAACCTTTACCTTCCCTGTTACACAATTATGGAAATGATTTACAGAATTTTGATATCACACTTTATCTAATGGCTTACGGTGTTGTGACCTTAGCTTTTTAAAATGTCCTGGTGTGAGTCCTGTTACTTTTTTAAATTGCGCAGAAAGATGTGCTACGCTGCTGTAGCCTAATTTATAAGCCATTTCACTTATACTCAATTCATCATACACCAGCAATTCCTTTACTTTCTCTATCTTTTGGTTGATAATGTATTTTTCTATCGTAATACTCTCTACCTCAGAAAACAAATTACTTAAATAAGAATAGTCCTTATGCGTTTGTTTTGATAGTATTTCAGAAAATTTATGAGGCTCGTCCATTTCTGAATAATGAACCTGCTTTATAATGATATTTTTAATTTTCTCAATCAATTGTTGCTTTTTATCATCCAGTAATTCAAAACCTGCTTTTTTAAGATTTACAGAAAGTTCAGTTAACTGCTGCTTCTGGGGAATTGCAGCAAGCTCCACTTCCCCCAATCCCACACTTAATGGCTTTAATCCTGCTTTTTCCGCCAGTTCCCTGACTACCATAATGCAGCGGTTACAGACCATATTTTTCACGTAGAGAAACATGAACAAAAGTACCATTGGTGCGTCACTTACTATGATATCATTATTTCAATATAATTTTAAACCTATCTGAAGTTTGGATGTCCTACAGCAATGTTTCGAATGGTAAAAAGGTTAGCATATCTCTTTTTCTTTCTAACTAGTACTTTGGTTCTTGTTTTCACGTCCTGTAAAAAAGAAAAACAAACACAGCCAAAACCAGAGCTCCCAACTCTCTCCCAACCTCTGCCACTTGGTAATTTTATTGCTAATACAGAAACAGACGCCACCTGTCCTGCAGGTTATACATGTTACGGATTTGAAATTCAGGTACCCGGTGTAACTAAAAATGAACGCGGGTTTCTTGCTGTTGCGCCTTATCGGGGAACACCTCGTGGAGTGATTATGTTTTTTACCGGCGGTGGTGGAGATGAGTGGTGGACAAGAGGTTCAGCTACATTTCAAATGGCTGATGAGTTGCGTTCCCTTGGGTTTTCCATTGTACAGGTAAGATGGAACATCAATTGGCTTATCTCATCGCCAGGCAATGATGCAGGAACAGCTCATTTAGCTGCCAGACCAGCAACAGTAATAAAATATGTATATGATAAGTTCTATGTTCCGCTTGGCATACCTAAGCAAACCGGAAAAGCTGGCTTTTGTATAACCGGTAATAGCGGAGGCTCTACTCAGGTTTCCTATGCTTTAAGTCATTATGGATTGGAGAATATTATAGATGTAGCAATACCCACAGGTGGTCCTCCACATTCTGTATTAAGTAAATCCTGTATGAACAGGCCAGGGGAAGAAGCTTATTGGTTTGCTGCGGATACACGCAATTTTATAGACCAGGGCTTTGGTTTTTTTGATGGAAACGGCCCGGCTGCCCGTAGTGATGCCAGCTTTGTTTCAAGGTGGCTTGCTGAAAGTGTGGCGACAGGCGGAAGCGATTATAATCATCCTGGCACCCGTATACATTTTTTGTTGGGACAAACCGATACCCCCATGCAGGTTATAGCTACGGATTATTTTAACCGTTTAAATACTGATGGCACTCCATTTCTTACATGGGAGATTGTATCTAATACTGGTCATGCTATTCATGGCTCGCAGGAAGGCAGGGCGGCATTAAAAGCTGCAATTCTAAAATAAAAAAATCCAAAAAAGAAATCTGCGGAGAGAGAGGGATTCGAACCCCCGGAGGCTTTCACCTCAACGGTTTTCAAGACCGCCGCATTCGACCGCTCTGCCATCTCTCCGGCGCAAAAATAGCTGCGAGAGATATAACAACAAAATGAATGTGAGATTTCCAATATCTACCTTTCCTTCACTAACACCAGGTTTTCCATATCTACCTGCATTGGCAATAATCCTATTTTAACCACAGCTTTTTTTCCACGTAATTCCAACACTTCGCCAACCTGTAAATTTTGCTTCATTTTTACTTTGTCACCAATGTTTATCTGTCCGTTAATTTCTGTAAACTTAGATTCAATTTGCTTTTGCTTTTTACTAACTATCTTTTGTTCATTCTTTTTAAAAAGCAATGCTGCCATGTTTTTTATAACTTTATTTTTATCCTCTTCTTTCTTCCACTCAATAATTAGTTGCTTTAGCTTTCTTTCCATGTCTTTCAGATAAGCAATCCTTTCTTCACTCATTCTGTTTTGCTGCTTCAACAGTTCCATGTGTTGCCGGTGCTTCTCTTTATCCATCAATCTTTCCATTTCCTGCTTCAGCCGCAGGTTTTCTTTTATGAGCTTTTGTAATTCAACTTCTTTTTCTTCTAATCGCTGCAGGTCTTGTTCTGTTTTGTTTAATAATCTGTCTAACCCAAAATGGCCTTCATCCACTAAACTCCTTGCCCTGCTAATTAATTTTTTATCTAAACCAATGCGCTCGGCAATAGAAAATGTATAAGAACTTCCGGGCTTTCCAATAGTCAATTTGTATAGGGGCAACAAATTTTTTTCATCAAACGCCATAGCACCGTTTATAATACCGGGTGTTGTGTTAGCCATTATTTTTAAATTAAGATAATGGGTAGTAACAATGCCTATAGCATGCCTACGGTTCAACTCTTCTAAAATTACTTCTGCAAAAGCACCACCCAGGTTAGGATCGGAACCACTCCCTAATTCATCAATAAACAAAAGCGTTTTGCCATTTGCATTCTCCATAAAATACTTCATGTTTAACAAGTGGCTGCTGTAAGTGCTTAATTCAAACTCCAGACTTTGTGTATCACCAATATGTATCATCAATTGTTTAAAGATTCCAAATTCAGATGATGGATGAACCGGAACCAGTAAGCCGCTTTGCACCATCATTTGCAGTAAACCCACTGTTTTTAAAGTCACTGTTTTGCCACCTGCATTTGGGCCACTGATTACTAATATGCGTTTGTTCGCATTTAATGATACTGTTACAGGAACTGTTTGTTTCCCCGACTTTAAGTTGTATATACAATAAAGGATGACAGGCATTTATGAGGTGCACAAGAGCTTTATCAACCACCATAGGATATTCGCCTTTTATGGAAACAGCTAACTGCGCCTTTGCATGTATAAAATCATACTCCCCAATAATGGAATGATATGCATGAAGCAATGAAGCATAAGGAGCAAGTTGGCCGGTAAGTTCTTTTAAGATTTTATAAACTTCCCTGCCTTCTGCATTCTCTAATTCAGTAATTCCATTATTTAATTCTATAGTCTCTTCAGGTTCAACAAAAGCAGTTCTTCTGGAGTCGCTTTCACCATGCAAAATGCCTTTTACAATTCGTTTTTGTTCGGCATAAACTCCTACCACCCTCCTGCCGCTCATGAAGCTCTCCTCAATATCTGCCAGGTAACCCTGCTTTTTTAATTTACTGATGATCCTGTCAAAAACACGCCGTAACTCAATTCGCTTTTTGTATAAGCTTAATCTTATGCTCTGTAATTCGTTTGATGCATTGTCTTTTACAGCACCGTTTTCATTAACAACAATATCAATTACGCTCAGAATTTCTTTTTCGTAATACGTTCCTTCAATAACTTCAGCTAAAGCTGTATATATCTTCCTTCTTTCTGCATCAAACCACCGGAAGATTTTTTCGATGCTAATCACCAGTTTCCGTATGGAAACAAACTCTTCACCATTTAAAACAGAGCCTTCAATGCCCAGTAATTTTAATTCCCTGGAAAGATTCAATACATAATCATTAGGAAAATAGATTGTGTTTTGAAGTAGCTGCTTGAATTCGTGCGCCTGCTTCAGCTCAATATCTATAAATTCTTTTTTTGTATGAATACGTAGCCGCTGACATTTGCTTTTGGCATATTCCGAACGACACTTTTCAAGGAGTAACAATTTAATTTTATCAAGCTCTAATTGTACGGATGCAGACCCGGGAAATAATTTCATGAATATTACAAAATGAGAATAGAGGATTAAAGTTAGCAATCATTCCATTTCTCTTAAAGGATAGCAAAAGGTTGTGCAACCTTGTGTTAAAACTATATGCAAAAGTTGCATTTAAAATTCAGAATTTGATATTTGCAAACCAAGCTCATTCAACATGAAGTATAAAATACCTGCTTTGTCTGTTTTGTTGTGTATTTTAGTTAGCTGTGCTACGGAAACTCCGTATAAGAACATGAGTGCGTCTTTAATTAATACTATGGAAAAAGTAGATACTGCAACGTTTGGAACAGGATGCTTCTGGTGTACAGAAGCGATTTTTGAGCAATTGAATGGTGTATTAAAAGTTGTTTCAGGCTATTCCGGCGGACATGTAAAAAATCCAACGTACAAGCAGGTTTGCACTGGTGAAACCGGACATGCAGAATGTGTGCAGATACAGTATGAGCCGGATAAAATTTCTTATGATGAGTTGCTCGAAGTTTTCTGGCAGGTACATGATCCTACAACTTTAAACAGGCAAGGCGCCGATGTGGGTACACAATACCGAAGTGCTATATTTTATCACAACGAAGATCAAAAGCAAAAAGCCGAGCATTATAAATCAGAATTAAACAAAAGTGGTTCCTTCAAAAATGCAATTGTTACAGAAATTGCTCCTGCTTCTACATTTTATTCCGCGGAAGAGTACCATCAGGAATACTACGAAAACAATAAAAATTCCAACCCATATTGTGCAGTAGTGATCCGTCCTAAACTGGAAAAATTCCAAAAGGTTTTCAGCAAAAAATTAAAAAGCAATTAATGTATCTTGTTGCAACTTTTGTTCAACAGGTACAATGAATAAACTTCTTGCAACTGCTGTTTTCTGTTGTATTTATTCTTTCCCGTTTTCTCAAAAAGCTATCCCTGTTGTTGAAGTACTTACAAAAGATTACAAAACAAGCCTTCGTGGGTTAAGTGCGGTTACAGACAATATTGTTTGGGTCAGCGGCAGTAACGGAACTGTCGGTAAGACCACCAATGGTGGAAACACATGGCAATGGTTTACTGTAAAAGGTTTTGAAAAAAATGACTTCCGTGATATTGAAGCGTTTGATGCCAGCACAGCCATCATTATGGCGGTTGGTACTCCGGCTTATATTTTAAAAACATCAGATGGTGGGGAAACATGGAAGACTGTATATGAAAACAATACGAAAGGAATGTTCCTGGATGCGATGGACTTTTTTGATAATCAAAATGGAATTGTAGTAGGAGACCCAATCAATAATAAATTTTTTATTGCCACCACACCTGATGGTGGTAATACCTGGAAGGAAATTCCTCTGCAGCAAGTTGCTGCGGCTGATAGCGGCGAAGCGCTATTTGCAGCAAGCGGAACCAATATTAGAATGTTGAACGAACATGATCATGTATTTGTTACCGGTGGTCTAATCTCCAGATTTTTTAGGAATGATAAAGACAGAAAGCTTCCGGTACTGCAAGGCAAAGAAACTACCGGAGCAAACTCAATTGCTGTGCTGCGGCGTAATCTTTTCCGAAATAAAAAAATGATAGTAGTTGGTGGCGATTTTAATGCACCTGCTTCCGATACATTGAACTGTTTTTATACCCGTAACGCTGGTAAAAGTTGGAAAGCTCCTGCAAAACTTCCCGCAGGATATAGAAGCAGTGTTGAATACGTCACAAAAAAAGAAGCAATTTCTTGTGGGTTATCTGGTGTTGATTACTCATTTGATGGTGGAAAACGGTGGCAGCAGATAAGTAAAGAAGGATTTCATGCTTGCAGGAAAACTAAAACTGGTTCAGCTATATTTCTAGCAGGGAGTAATGGTAAGATTGGAAAAATTTTATTTAGGTAATAGTTGACTTTCTGACCCAAATATCCATAGCTCCCGTAGTACGGACGTAACCATGTAATATCACAGCTACTCTTCCTACAACAATATAATCAACCTGATTATTATTTAATGCTTTCAGAAAGTCTCTAAAGTCATCATTAAAATAATCCATCACCTGCTATGTTTTCTGCGGCAAGTAATGGATCTATCAAGTGGAGTGGTATTTTTCATGCCCAGAAATTGATGAATAAGAAAGTAACCTGCATCTAATCTTTCTTCCAATGATTTATGTTTCCAATAACCATAATGGTTATCCGCCTCCTCAAACGCCATAATGGCAAAAGCAGTACGATCTAAACGGCATTTATCGGGTTGTTTGCTCATGAGCGGGAGCTAATTTTTCAGTTCAAATTTCGGAAGTCTACGGATACTAACTTGCTTACACCCGGTTCCTGCATGGTTACTCCATAAATAACATCTACGGTGCTCATGGTCATTTTATTGTGGGTAACAATAATAAATTGCGAATTGCCACTGAACTCGCGAATCATATTTGTAAACTTTCCAACGTTCGCATCATCCAGCGGTGCATCTACTTCATCCAAAATACAAAAAGGCGCAGGTTTTATTAAATAGATGGCAAACAACAAAGCTGTTGCAGTTAGTGTTCTTTCCCCCCCGCTTAATTGATTGATGCTGCTGGGACGTTTTCCTTTAGGCTTTGCTATAATATCTATACTGGTTTCTGCTAAATTATCAGGCTCCTCCAAAACAAGGTCGCAGTGGTCGTCTTCCGTAAAAAGCGTTTTAAAAACCTTTTGGAAGTTTTCTCTTACGGTGTTGAAAGTGTCCAAAAACTTCTGGTTTGCAGTTAATTCAACTTCTGCAATGGTTTGCATTAAGCTTTGTTTGGCAGAAACAAG
This sequence comes from Chitinophagaceae bacterium, assembly GCA_046262255.1. Lineage (GTDB taxonomy): Bacteria > Bacteroidota > Bacteroidia > Chitinophagales > Chitinophagaceae > Flavisolibacter. Next base: position 6,146 of record JBHENB010000058.1, on the reverse strand, counting down.
GTCATTTTTTTGCTCTACTATAAATTCAAACCGTTTTTTCATTTCATCAAAAGCTTCAATGGCTGTTGGATTCACTTCGCCTAAGTTCTCCAGTCTTTTTTTCATACGTTCTGCCCTTTCCTGCAATTCTTCCACAGGAGTTTCGGTTTTTCGTGGTTCCTCTAAAATATCCTCCAGGTGTATCTTAAACTCCACATTCAGTCTTTCTTTCATACCTGCCAGTTGCAGTTTTATTTCATTCAATTTGTCCTTTATGGCAGCAAGTAAAAATTCTAACTGTTCCTTTTCCTTCACTGTGTGCCGCAGTTCACTTTCTTTGGCACTTAACTTATTCCTTAAATTATAATAAGCCTGGTCAGCTTCATTCAACCTCTGCTCTTCCTGCTCTTTTGATTTTAATAAATTTCGTAAGGCTTCTTCTGAATTCTTTAAGTTTTTTTGACCCTCATTAATATTTGTTACAGTTTCTTTTAGTTGATTGGAATTATTTTCAACCTGCCCCTTTAACTCCTGCAGTTGATTGGTTTTAAATTGAAGCTCTTGTTTCAAAGCATTTATCATGCTTTGCTGGTGAGATACCTGCAGGTTTATTTTATTGTACTCGGTATTTATTTCGTTATAGTCTATTTCAACTTTTCTGTACTCTGTCTCTGCTTGTTCTACTTGCTGGTTATAATGAGTTAAATCTTCATTCAGTTTGTTCAATTCAATACGTATATTATCAATAGATGACTGGGCCTGCTTTAATTGAAGATTGGATTCTTCCATTCGCTTTACCGACTGGTTTTGCATGTGGTGCAAGTTTTCCAGTTTATTGTGTAAAGCAAAAACCAGGTTATTCAACTGCTGAATTTCATATTCTGTATGGTGAATGGTAGTTTGACGTAATTCTTCATTAAAGGCAATTACTTCATTGTTGTGTTCCTGAATTTCTGCATTATATTCATCTGCCAGAGATTGTTGTTCTTCAATTTCTTCCTGGAGTTTCTCTAAATTTTTCGCCCGTCCAATTTTTTTTCCTTCAAATAAACCTACACTTCCACCGCCAAGTGTAAAATGGCCCTTCATGTATTTTCCGCTTTTTTCTAATATTACAAAACCATTGCTATTATGCAATGCATCCTCATTATCTGCAATAAAAACATGGCCTAAAAGCTCTTCAGCCAGTTTGTGATACCTTTCTTCTACTTCTACTACATGCAATGCGGCAATAGTTCCTTCCGGCTTTTCATCAGAATTTAATGAAGGTCTCTCATTTATTTTATCGAGCAAGAAGAAATTAGCTTTCCCCTTTTTATTTTCATCCAGTAAATGCACCGCTTGCAAACCTTCCTGTAAATTGTTTACAACATAATATCCAAGGTAGGGCTCTAATACATTTTCCATTGCTGCACGATATTCTTCTTTTACATAAATAATATCCGACAGAATGGGTGCGGTATGATTCCAGTTTGTATTCTCATGCAAAAATTTAACACTCTCCGGATAGCCTTCCATTGTATCAACAAGGCTTCGTAAGAGTTCATATTCATTTTTTTTGGAATCCAACTTCCGGTTTTCTTCAGCCAGTTTATCTCTTAAATCGTCTAAAAGAATTTGTGTTTGAACTATTTGTTCTTTTGTTGTTTTTTCATGATGTTGCAGTTGTTGCAGATCAACCTCTTTAATGTGCAGCTGCTTTTGCTTCATGGCCTTTTCTTGCTCCAGTTGATTTATCTGCTGCTCCCTAGCGGTCCTTTCCTCCTCCACCTGGTAAAGAATTCTGTGTAAGTTTTGAATGGAGGTATCGGCCACCGCTACTTTTTTCTCTGCATTAAACTGATTCCGCTGCACCTGCTGGAATGCTGTACGCAAAGAATTGAGAGAAGACCGCTTCTCGTCTAAAATACTTCTTTTTGCATCTACCTGGCTGCGTGATGCATTTAGTTGAATAGTAAGTGTGACCAGCGATTTTTCTTCTGCATGTGTCTGTTGTGTGGTAGTGTTGATGCTTTCTTCGATACCTGCTCTTTGCTCTTGTGCACGGTTTAAGAAATCCTGCAAATCAGTTTCCCTTTCTTTTAAATACTCTAACCGTTGAGAGGCAAGATTTTTTTCATTTTCCTTTGTCCGTACATTTTGCACCAGCTCATTAAAACGTTGCTGCATGCTGTGCAATGCTTCTTCTTTTTCAATAAAAAGGAGACGTTCTTGCTCCAGCCCGGCTTCCCCTTTTGCTATTTCAGATTCCAAAGCAACCCGTTTATCTGTTTCTTTTTCCTGCTGCTGGTTCAGTTCTTTGAAGGTGATGTTAAAGCCTTCTAGTGCAGCCTTAGCCAATTCTATACTTAACTCGCGGTAATCTTTTTTTATTTCAAAATATTTTTCTGCTTTTTTTGCCTGGCTTTCTAATGACTTTAACTGGTTGTTTATCTCAAACAACAGATCCTCAATACGGGCTAAATCCTGTTCAGTTGCATCCAGCTTCAGCTTTGCTTCTTTTTTACGTGTTTTATAGATGCTGATACCTGCTGCTTGTTCCATCATTCTGCGGCGGCTATTCTCCTTATCTTTTATCAGGTCATCCACCATTCCTAATTCAATAATTGCATAGCTATCTGTAGATATACCTGTATCTAAAAAAAGATTCTGAATGTCCTTTAGACGGCATTGCACGTCGTTCAAACGATACTCACTTTCACCGCTTTTAAAAAACTTACGTGTAATAGTAATGGTACTGAATTCAGTAGGAAGAATATTCTTTGTGTTCTCAAAAGTTAAGCTTACTTCGGCCAATCCACTTGCCGTTCTTGTTTTGGAACCATTAAAAACCAAACTGTCCAAATTTTCAGAACGCAGGTGACTGATCTTCTGCTCACCGATAACCCAGCGTATGCTGTCCACAATATTGCTTTTACCGCAGCCATTAGGGCCCACAATGCCTGTAATATTCTCATCAAAATTTACAAAAGTTTTATCGGCAAAACTCTTAAAACCTTTTATTTCCAAGGACTTTAGACGCACTCCAAAAATTTGATTGGAACAAATATAATTTAATGTAAGTCAACATTTTACATCTGAAAACATTCATTTGTAGTTTATTAACCTTTTATGCACACATTATAAAAGCCGCCATAAATACAACACCAATTAAGGAATGGCTACCAGTACATTACCGCTTTTATTTAATGAATTACTTTTGTTTTCCCGATAAGCTAAGGCCCTTTTGAATTAATTTATGAAGAATATAAAACTGATAGAGATACCATCGGAAATTGGGGCAGGCACACGTGGCGCAAGTCTTGGGGTGGAAGCTATTAAAATTGCTGCCCTTGATTTCATGAGTAATTTTTTCATTCATTTTCCATCGGAGAGAATTCCTGTAGAAAATAAATTGCTTTATGAACCGATAGAATCTCCTTATGCAAAACGGATTAAGGGCGTAGCATCTATGTATGAAAAGGTGAGTAAAGCAGTGGCCGATTCCTTAAAAAGTAACTTCTTCCCTGTTCTTATCAGCGGCGATCACAGCACTGCAGGCGCCACCATTGCTGGATTAAAAATGGCAAGGCCTAAGAGTAAATTAGGTGTTATATGGCTGGATGCACATGCCGATCTGCATACCCCCTACACTACCCCGTCTGGCCATATGCACGGGATGCCATTGGCTACAGCAATTAATGAAGATAACCTGGAGTCTGCCGTGCACGAACTTGACCCGGAGACAATAAAATACTGGAACCAACTTAAGAATTTTGGCAAGATTGCTCCTAAAGTTTTAGCAGAAGACATTGTATATATTTCCTTACGGGATTTTGAGAAAGAGGAAAAATTCCTGATAGATAAGTACCAGATGAAGGTTGTTTCTACAAAAGAGATTCGTAGCAAAGGTCCTGAAAATATAGTAAGATCTGTGCATCGTTACCTAAGCGACTGTTCCGATATTTATGTTTCTTTTGATGTTGATAGTCTGGATTCCTCAATAACTAAAGGCACCGGAACGCCTGTTAGCAATGGCTTGCGGGAGCGTGAAGCTGAAGATTTGATCAGCAAATTCATGCAAAACCGTAAAGTTTGCTGCTTTGAAATAGCAGAAGTGAATCCCACTTTGGATAAAGAAAACCTGATGGCTGAAATTGCCTTTAATATTTTGCAACGCAGTGTGAACGTGCTGATGATGAGCTGAGAGATTTAGTGGTGAGTTGTTAGTCGTGAGTTCAGAGTTCACAAATCTGCAGTCTGTATCTTTGCAGATTGACTATTGACCACTGACTGCTGACCACTATCCTCACTCGAAAGTTCTTCTTAGTCCTTCTTCAAATGTTATTGGTTCAAACGCCAATTCCTTTCTTGCTTTTGAAATATCAAATCCTGTTTTTGAGGGACGCCTGGCAGGCTGTTGAAATGTTTCTGCAGTTACTTTATTAATTCCATTCTTATCAAGCTTTAAATGCTCAACAACTGCAACAGCCATTTGATAAGGAGTAAGAACATCTTTGCCTGAAATGTGAAAAATGCCTTTGGCTTTCTTTTCAATGATAGATACAATAGCTGATGCCAGGTCTTCCACATAAGTTGGTGTGCGGACCTGGTCATCAAAAATATTTAAAGTTTCGCCTTTTTTGAGAGCATTTGCCACAGTTGTTAATATATTCTGTCTCCCCAATTTAGGATGTCCATACACAAGCACAGTCCGCACTATGCTCCAGTCGTGTCCATACCTTTTCACTTCACCTTCTGCTAACAATTTCGTTTCACCATAATAATTTACCGGCCCGGGTATATCGTCTTCTTTATATGTCAGCTTTGTGCCTTCAAAAATAAAATCGGTAGAGAGAAAAATAAAAAAGTTTTTTAAACCTGCGGCATGTTTTAATAAATAAATGGTGCCGGTGACATTGGTAAGAAAAGCATTGTCTTTGGCAGTTTCGCAGTCATCGGGCTTGGACATAGCACCAGCATGTACCACTATCTGTGGATAATATTTATCAAACACCTGCTTTATGCTTTCATCATTTGTAAAATCCATTGTTTCATATATGAAATTCTGCTCCTGGAACAGCAGCCGGCAGGCTCCTTTACCTGTTGCAATTACTTTATATTTCTTCTGTAGTAGTTGCTGTGCAAGATAATAGCCCGCAAAACCATTGGCACCGGTTATGAGGACTGTTTGCATGATGCGAAAGTAGTTGTTCTGATTTTTATTGATTGTCAATTAAGATCAGAATAAGAAGTTGCATATATTAGAGAGTTGGCTAAGAGTTTAGAAGGGTCCGGCGAAAGGCAAAAATGCCGGTTTTCTTACCTTATATTTATACGTGAAAAACCGACAAAAAGAAATATAATTTTTTATTAGAGGCCAAAAGTATTTACCTTAAATTGAGTTTATCCCTAACAGCCAAAACTTGTTTTATGAAGCATAATCATTCTGCCTTTTTATATACAATAGCTTTCCTCTTTCTTAGTACCGGAACATTGGCACAGCAGCTTATTTATCCGTCTTCTCCCAAACAACCGGTGGTGGATACCATTTTTGGAAAGCTGATCGCGGATGAATACCGTTGGCTGGAAGATGTGAATAATAATACTACCAAAGAATGGCTGAAGAAGCAGTCGGAATTCACGGAAAACGTTTTGAAAAGCATTCCGGGTAGGGATATGCTGATAAAGGATTTTCAGCAATTGGATGCATTGAATAAAGAAGACATTCCCTTTCTTATACGCAAGGGTGGACGGTACTTCTACCGAAAAACATTGCCCGGCGAAAATGTAGGCAAACTTTATTACAGACAGGGTAAAGAAGGAAAAGATGTGTTGTTGTTTGATCCCAATGCCTACACCGGCGGCAAAAAACAAATCACCTATCGCTTCAGTCCCAGCGAAAACGGGAAAAAAGTTGCATTGAGCATTACGGAAGCGGGAAATGCCGATATATGCCTGGTTAAGATAATGGATATAGATACCCGCAGGTTTGACCGGGACAGTCTTTATCCGGTATTGTTTTCCATTGATTCCTGGACACCGGACAGCCGCGCTATTCTTTACAAGGCTACACAAACTAATGATCCGAACTCAACGCTTTTGTTTCAGGACTTGCAAATCAAATATCATCGCCTGGGGACGCCAACTCAGGAGGATAAAATCATCCTGTCAAAGTCAACGCATCC
>JBHENB010000057.1:0-14039 GCA_046262255.1 Chitinophagaceae bacterium | reverse complement strand
CGGATTTAATTCCATATTGTACAACCAGCCTCTTCTTGCTTCGTCATATATGCCTCCGCTCCATGCTCTCGCGGCGGGATCAACTTCTACCTGGTAACCATGTACACGGCCATTTTGATATTCGGGATAACTCAGGCTCCGGAATTGAATCCCTGAATTCATAGAAGGGTCAACAAGTAATTCCAATTCAAGAATAAAATCTTCATATTCTTTTTCAGTGGCAAGAAAAGAATTAGGCTCATTAGAAATTGTAGTGCCGATTATTTCATTATTCCTTGCTTCGTATTTTGCTTTCCCATTTAACTGCTTCCAACCGCTCAGGTCCTTTCCATTAAACAGGTTCACCCATGCTTTAGATTTTTGCGCTTTACTGAAAAAAGTAAAACTCATAAATAAAATAATAGCAACAATATATTTTATTGAATACAATTTATGGTTTTATGTGCTGTTACAATGATCAAAATTATTTTTAATAGCGTACACGGGTAGGAGTTACAATTTTTATATAAATAACCATTAAAGAGAATTATAGTAAGCCAATAATTTAATCATGTCATCTTCTTTTTTCAAGTCAAGTTTTTTCAAATAGCCTGGAGTTATCGTTAACAGTCTCGTTAAATTTCTATTGTTTTTTCCAAGTTTGTCCATTCTGTTATTCGAGTACAAATAATACTTTACAGTTTGCGTATAAATCCTTGTTGTATTGGTGGAAGTATATGGTATAACATCCTGCCATTTGAGTTCATAATGTTTGAGCAAAGTTGCTTTTCCTTCACTCAGCAACTGATAAAAATTTTTGTCGTTTTGTTTATCAATAGGTGGATAACCATTTTTAAAAACAACGCTATTTAACGCAGTGTAACAACTGTCAAATACAATTTGTTGCACAGGGACAGCGCAGATAAGATCCTGCCCATTGATTGTGAAAATAAATTTCCCGGTTAATAAATCAATGCGACCATAAAGGGGGCTATATACTTTACCATCATTTGCCTTTACTGTAACTTTGCAGTTTCTTTCAGGAACGCTGGTAGTGCCCTCTTCATTATAGCTCGTTTTTTTTATAACGAGACTTCCATCGTCGTAGCTGAGTAAAAAGTCTTCATTTTTCTTAACGACTATGGCCTGTGCTACAGAAGAAAGACTTAGTAAAATTATAAGAATAAGAAACGATATTTTTTCCATCACTTCCTGTTTATTAAATGCAACTTATGGTTTTCAAAACCTCACCGGCGTATCCCTGTTATCTGCATAGCTTTTACTGTAATCAATCTTTTTAACCTGGCTTGCCACAAATCTGATTCCCTGTAGAATATGCTGAATATAAATTGGATCCGTGTAATCTTTTTTATGATGCCCTAAAGTTGTAAACCATGTATAACCCCCATCAAAATTATTTGTCCAGCATGCAGGGTATAATTCGGCAAAAGTTCCTGCATGCCTTACTATCAAATTCTTTTGCGTTGTATCTGTTGTATTCAAGGTAGAAGCATCGTTGACTAAAATTGTTTTTGTTCCGGGATATAATTCCTTTGCAAAATAAAATTCATCTTCTTTTTCCCAAACCTTAGGCAAGCCCAGCACGGAGGGATGTGCAGGATCAATAATCCGAATGGTAAATTTTTGAAATTTTGCGTGCCATGCAAATGTGCCACCCATCATCATCTTGAACCATTTCCAGTTACGCTCTGTTCCGGTCACAGAATGTATCCCTACAAAGCCTCCGCCTGCTTGTATATAACGCCTGAATGCAAGACGCTGGGCATCTGTATCAAACACATCGTTATTGGTGCTGGGGAAAATAAGCATTGTGTACTGCTTTAGGTTTTGTTCCGTCATTACAGAAGGATCGGCAGAAGAATCCACTTTAAACCCATACTGCTTTCCCATTTTTTGAATACTGGCAACTGCATAAAGAATATTTTCATGTACATAACCTTTTCCATTTTTTGTGTACACTAATACTTTTACTGTTTTCCAATTAACCTTGGCTTGGGTATAAGCAGGTGCTACAGAAAATAAAAGCAGAAAAGAGAGAAGAATTATTTTGTTGATCATTTTCATAATAAAAAATCAGAGTTAATAATTATTATTTCACATTTTTTTAATGGTGATAAGGGGCGGATGTGCAAAATTTTGCCACGCTGCCTCTGCTTGTTCTTTGGAGAAAGCATCATTAAAAACAAGCAGCCTGTATTTAAGCAGATACTCTTTCCCCGGACTGATCAGCCAGTTCCTGTTTTTTGTCGGAGAAAAATTGAGGAACACATCTCCTCTTTTATTCATGTCTTCCGGCCATACCCTTAATGGCTCAGGGTGATTATAATTTGCTGGATAGGACATCATCACTAAACCAGCATGATCTCCTGATACAGCACCTTGTACCATAACCCACCTTGCCTGAGTACCATCCGCATCTTTACGTACTTTGCCCTCTGAAGTAGTGATGGTGCTGTTGGTTCTATCCCAATCCTTTGTTGCACGCAAACCTAATCCGCCATACCGGTACTCAAGCAGCAGCACAGGACTTGCGCTGGCACAGCTTAATTGAATGGTAATATCTGCGATATAATATTTTTGATTATTTACCGGATGATAAATTTTTATTGATTGAAGTTCACTGATCGCTGTTTTTTGTTCGCCACCTTTTTTAAAAACAACATGTTCGTGTAAAGCTTTGTAACCGGCAAACACATTCCCGCTTGTTGAAGAAACAAAATTTGCAAACCGCACAGTTCCCTGCTTTTTTGCTAAATTCCAAAAGTCAACAGTATCATTTTCAATCACCGTATGCGTCCATGGATTCCATAAACCCCAGTGATGATAATGGTCGGGGGCGTTTATGCGTGTAAGCTCCTGGCCGCGAGGTGACCAGAGTGGATGAATAAATCCGCTGCGCCTGTAAACACTATCTATTCCTTCAGGAGGATATATTGTTTTATAATTATAGCGCAATAGATTCTTGTTGTTATTACTAATGGTTAAAAAACCATCAGCAGCCAACGCTTTCATTGGAGTTAAAAATGATACCGGCTTACTTTTTATCAATTCAAAGGTTCTCATCTTACCTCTGTTTGCCTGTGGTTCTATTATCCAACAAATATTTCTTTGATTGCTAAATTCAATCTGGTATGGTGTAGATATTCTGTTTTTACCACTCACTTCTGCCAATTGTAAAATACTATCAGGCAAAAAGGTAATAGCATCCAAATTTACCTGCACCGGTATAGCAAGATCAGTTTGTTCATTTTTAAGTTTAACCTCAAGCGTGGCAATATGCTGTGCATTCACTTTCTGAAAAACTAACAATAATAAAATACCATAAAGGTTTTTTTTCATAAGATTTTATTCACCTGGGGGTATTTGATGTTTGTGTGGCAAGCTCTAATGCAGTAGTAGTTGTATAATATTTTGTAATCATGTTAGGTACCTCCCAATGGGGTAATTTACCTTCTTTAAGATATTGCAGGAACTTTTCAGTTACACGGGCAAAATGTGCTTCGTGTCCTTCTTTATATTTTTCCGGTATGATCACTTCCCATCCGGCTGCTGTTTTTCTTAATTCAACGCCAGGATATTTTGTTTGAACAGATGTGATTTCATTCATCAAAACATTTTCATAACCGGCAGAATTATTTATTGATTCTATGTACAATGCCGGTTTATAATTTTGTTCTTTCCCCTGTCTGATAACAAGATTAGCTTTTGTTCCCCGCATGATCGAATAGTGGATATCCCCTGTTCCTTCGGGAGCCTGGTAAGCCCATACAACTGATACTTTAGCATGTACGTCACGTAGCCTGTAATTGATCTCTCCGTTGCTATAAACTTTGAGAATGCTGTCGCTTACCACATCTTTCTTTAGGTAATCGGGAAACCTGTCTATTTTAGTTATCGCCTTAAAATGATTTGTAGTGATGTCAGTAGCCCATCGTTTTGCCGAAATAAGTTGAACGTCTTTTGTATAATCAATTACTTGTTCCGGAAAACATTCCCACTGGATAAGATCAACGAGGTGTGTGGTCACATCTACAATTCCTTCTCCTTCCTGTGTTACATCAAAAAACCATGGAGGCCGGGTTAATATGCTTCCCGAAACATATTTATAAAAATGATGAACACTTTCTTTTGTTACAGCAGGGTTATCAGGAGTGCCTTTTTCTAATTGTCCGAATACCTGCGGAAGAAAAGAAAGTTCACGTTGCAGCATGGTGGTGATCTCATATCGTTCTGTCATGATATCGTACAACAGAACGTTATTTTTTTCTGCAGCAGCAAAAGCAGTTTTTAATAATTCGAAATTACGTTTATCAATGGCCATTGGTTTATCTGCCAGCACATGAAAACCAGCTTTCACTGCTTTTAATATGTATTCTGTCTTTTTGCGATTATTGCCTGACATCACTACAACATTGCTCCGCCCGGCTGCGCCAGTCGGACGGGCCTTCTTTTCGCGCAACATTTTTTCCATGAAATCAGTACCGGTATATACTTCCTGTTTCCATTTTGTAGGATTTTCACTTCTTGTGTTATAGGAATTAATTCTTGCCTGGTGAAATTGCAGGTCAGGTCCATCAGGGGCATATACATGTACTATTGAATCAACATCGTTATACATAGTTTTTTGCACCAATGCTGCATGGAAGTGTCCCGGATCAAGCGTAATCAGTTTAATACCTGGTCTGTTAGATGTGCTACTTTTCTGAGTACCTATACAGGCGGTCATGGTAAATAAAAAGAGAATGAATACGAGTTTTTTCATATTACATCCTCTTTTTAACGACATAGTTGGTTCCGTAAGGATAGCGCTGTGGCCTTGATAACCATTTATTAGCTTCCGTGTTATTTTTAAATTGTTCTTTTTTTGGATCCCAAAGTAATTTACCCTCTGTTTTCATAGCTGCATGCGCTACAAGGCATGCACTGCAGGAACGGTGCGCTACTTCGGCAGGACTAATGGTTGCTTTTTTGTTTTGAATACAATCCAGCCAGTTGCCATGCTGCTCAGGGCTATCGTACAAATGAATTTCACGGGGACCAATTACAGAAGATAATATTTTAGGATCACTTGCATTGAATGCTTTGTTCTCCTTTGCACCTGCAGCTGGATCGGAAGAAGTAACACCTACATTCCCCCTTGAAACAAAGATCCATCCATCACTTCCTTCAAAACGAACACCGTTGGGGTTTTTACTGCTTAAATACATATCAACACCGTTTGCATATTTTAATTTTGCCTCGTAGTCACCATGCACATTCCATAAACCTTTTTTAGGAAATTCGGCTGTTGCCTCTGCTTCAACAGGCCCGGTCAATTCTGTATTCATACCCCAATGCGCAATATCAATGTGGTGTACTCCCCAACCCGTGATCATGCCTGCACCAAATTGCTCTAAACGCAGCCATCCGGGTCGTGAATCAAAATCTGTTTGTGAGTGCACACGGTCAAGTGTATAATATACATGAGGAGTAGAACCAAGCCACATGTCATAATTAAGACTTTCCGGAACGGGCATTTCAGTGGTGCTTCCACCAGCAGGGTCAGATGGCAGACCTATACGCACCGTATGCAGTTTGCCGATCCGGCCATTCCTTACAAACTCACATGCTTTTTTAAACTGCGGCCAGGGTTTTACAGAACGTTGCTGGCTGCCCAACTGAAAAGTTACACGTGACCTTCGTACAATATCGCTCATTTGACGGCCCTCTTCAATAGTAAGCGAAGTTGGTTTTTGCAGATAGATATGTTTTCCGGCTAAAGCTGCTTCAATAGCAGGTTGCGCATGCCAATGGTCCGGTGTGCTGATTATTACAGCATCAATATCTTTATTATCCAACAGTGCATGATAATCTTCGTATGTTTTTACATCTATATAATTAGCTTGTCCGGTTCTTTTTGCATACCAGCCTTCTACAAGTTGTTTACCACTTTGTAACCTGCTGCGGTCTACATCACTTACAGCCACTAGACGGGCAACATCATATTTAAATGTTTCAGAAAGATCATGCGTTCGGGCAATACGGCCGCAACCTATTTGGCCGATGTTTATTTTATTGCTGGGCGCATTTTTACCAAAAACGGATGCAGGAACAATTGTAGGAAACCCGGCACGGACTATAGAAGGAATAGCAGTTAATACTATAGCACCTGCTGTTCCTGTAGCTGTTGTTTTCAAAAAATCTCTCCTGCTATTCGAGGATTTCAGTTCATTCATTTTATATATTTTCATTTGTGTAAAAACAAGAAAAAATGCAGTTCCATTTTGTGTGTCTGCTCATTATGTACACAGCCCCAACTCCTATGGTATTTTATCAAGCGGCGGAACATTTAATTCATATCCCACATAACCCTTGTTCTGATTGATACGCCCATAGGTGTTTGCCTGTATGGAAGATGACGGAACCGGCCACAAAACATGGTAAGGACTTATAGTATATACATTACCATAATTTGTTCGAACCCCAGTGCGATAAAAAACGTTTTTTTCAATTATTCTATCGTAAAAGAAATTTTGATCAGAAAAGTTGGCAAGAGAATATGTTTTGCCATTGTACGCAGGCTTGCCCGTCATAGCCAGTATGTAGGCAATACGGGTTAATTCTGTTTTGCGGGGCTCTTCATAAAAAAGCTCTCTTGCCCTTTCATCCAATATAGTACCAATAGTCACATTGGCAGCAGCAATAGGAGCTGCATTCGCTCTTGCCCTTACTTTATTGATATCTGCTGCAGCTTGTACAAAATCACCTTTCCAAAAGTATGCTTCAGCACGTAGAAGATATGTTTCTGCAATTCGGAATACATACCAGTCGCTATGCCCTCCTTGCGGTGGGGAATTCTCCTCATCTGGTATAAATAATTTGTAATGAGGCCATCCATACCAGCTTCTGATAGTATCAGTACACAATAATTTACCAGTGCTGCTATACAATTGTAAAGGTTTCAAATACCATGGGTCATTTGAGGTTTTTAGGGCCTGGTCATTATATACAAGGTCCTCCATATTTTTCCAGTTGCCATTCTTTCTATTATGTCTCAGATCTGTAGTATCTGTCCAGATTTCTGTATGGCTATATGGAGTAGCACGGCACCTGCCAATTCCCCTGCCCACAAATTCGACTTGCTTATAACTAAGCGATGCCGTTACATTATCATTGGTGCCTTTTTTTCCCGTTGGTGTTTGGATAAGAGGCGTTCCCCAATATGGTACTGCCTGACGCATAATTCTCGTCCCCCCTGTATGTCCTCCATCTCCAAATCTGTCAATAATCATAAAAATCCCTTCTGCATTTTCACCAAGTGATTTATTCTCCGGCCGATGCAGATCCCAGATCACATTTTTTTTAGTGGCACCAAAAGGAGCGGTCATAAGCCTGTGAGGACTTCCGGTAATCACACTACTGGCAGCCGAAATGGCATCATCAAACTTGCCTAAAGCCAAGTTTATTTTTGTTAATAAATGGTTTATTGCACCTTTGGTTACTTCGCCCCTATTTGTACTAGCAGGTACCCATTGTACAGCAGAATCCAGATCTTGTTTCATCTTTTGAAGAATGACTTCACGTTTGGTTGAAAAAAAATCAAGTTTCGGCGCTTCAATTTCTTTCATTATGGCTGGCACATCACCAAACTGATGAGTAAGGCGGTAATAACGCATGGCCCTGTGAAAATAAGCAGCACCTAATATGGCATTGCGCTCTGCCTGGGAAGAATACGTGGCGTTATCTATCCTGGAGATAACTGTATTTGCATACTTAATTCCCCTGTACGCCTCAAACCAATAAAAGTAAATTTTTTGATGATCCGCATCGTTAAACTGAGCATTATCCGGTGTAATTGCTACATTGAGGTCCTGAGCTGGCCCAGATTTATCTGTTGTGCCTTCCACTGAAACTTCCGAGAACAGCATTTCTGTAAGTATAGGTGGGTTATCACCATAATACTCTAATCTTAAATTTCTTGCAGATGCTACTAATGCGGCCCGCATGGCGGATGCATCCACGTAAGTAAGATTGGGTTCATAAAAGGAAAGAGGTTCCGGCTTCAGCCAGTCTTTTTTACAGCCTGGTATACCGGTAAAAGTTATGGTACCCATAAGACCGATCATCGTATATTTTAAATATTTTTTCATGAATAATCTTTTATAAAGTCATTATAAAGTGATGTTTAATCCCAGTGAATAATACCTCGGCGGTGGTGTGTTGCCGTATTCAGCATCCCAGAACGTCCAGTGAGGTTGGTAAATGCCGGCATTATTTATATTCAAATAAACTTTAGCACTTTGCAGGTTGACCTTGTCTATAATATGTAACGGCAATGTATAAGCAACCGCAACCGTACTCAATCTTATGTATGACCTTTCTTTCCACACACTAAAAACAGCACCACCATTGCTGGAATAAAGCCTGGCATACTCGTTTGAAGGATTCTCAGCTGTCCAGTAAGGAAGGATGTAAGAGTTTTGACGGTCAAAAAAGCCACTGTTGTTTTTTGCCTGATTGAAAGCCGACTTCATGCCCCAGTTAGCATACAGCATAAATGAAAAATCTAAATTTTTCAAAATAGTAAACTCATTTCTTAATGTCCACTGAAACCTTGGTGTACGATGACCAATGAACTGGCGGTCTGCATCTGAGTATTTACCATCACCGTTTACATCCTGTATCCTGAAATCACCCGGACGTACTCCATATTTTCTTGCTTCTGCAGAATCACTAACCTGCCAAACACCAAGTACATTCAAATCCCATATTTCATCAATATCATGCCCGATAAACCTTCTTGCAGCAGTATCATCTCTTTCTATCTGTCCAATAACTTTTCCATTAGCATCAAACACATCAACAGGGCCATATAAATGCACAATTTTGTTCCTGTTTAACGTAAAGGTTGCGAAGGACCTCCATGAGAAATTTGTGCGATTGAAGTTTAAGCTGTTTAAAGACAACTCTATCCCTTTATTTTCCACTTCTCCAAGGTTGCTCAATATATTATCAAAACCGGTTACATCAGGCAAAGCCCTGTCAATTAACAGGTCTGAGGTGGACTTTTTATACACATCTATAGATCCGCCAAACCTGTCCTTGAAAATTGAAAAATCAAGACCAAGGTTTAAAGAAGTTGTTTTTTCCCATTTAAGAGCAGGGTTTTGCAAACGGCTTACATACAATTGAGAAACCAGCAGAACAGTTCCGTCCGCTTTTACATATTGGTATTTGCCGGTGTTTAGATCTGCAAGTGCAAGGTAACGGCCGATATCACGATTACCATTTACACCATAGGATAACCGTAGTTTGCCATAGCTGAGCCAATTAGTAGAGATAAAATTTTCTTTTGAAAATACCCATCCAACTGCTGCTGCAGGAAAAGTTGCCCTTGGATTTTCCAGACCAAATGCCGAATAACCATCTCTGCGGATGGAACCAGTAAACAGATACTTGTCTCTAAAAGCGTAATTTACACGAGCCATCAGGGCATCCCCTGTACTAACCTCATCATTACTACTAAGTACCGGCTTTATTCCGGAACCAATATTATGGTAGCTTAAATTATCATTGGGGTCAAAGCCCTCATTGTCCATTCTGCTGTACCACGATTGGAATTTCTCTGCATTTGCTAATAGAGTTACATCTACTTGGTGCTGATTAAACCTCCTGTTCCATTTAAGCAAGTTATCAACCTGCCAGTTATAAGTTGTTTCATCTATCCTTGTAGCAATTCCTTTACGGGCAGCGTATGAGCGGTGCTTTGCAGATATACCGTTAAAATACCTGCGAAATCCAAAATTAGGAGAAAAATTTACCTGATATGAAAATCCATAAGGTAGATCCCCTTTTGCATAAATAGACCCAAATAAAGTATTTATTTTTTCTAATTGATTAGTATAGGTATTATCAAGAAAAGGATTACGGTTATTGCCAAAGTCATCATTGGGACTATCTCTCAATGTCACCCCATCATCCTGATAAAGATCGCCATAAGGTGAAGCATTGACCATCTGTGTCCAACTTACGGCAATGGAACTTTCATCGCGGTCAGCATATTGCATGTTGATACCTACGTTCATGAATTTAGCTGCCCTGGCTTCAAGATTTAACCTGGTTCTCACTGTAGAAAATTCATCACCTACGATAACACCCTCATTTTTATTATATCCAACTGACATATAGTATGTGATGTCTTCTTTTTTGCCTGAAATACTTACCGTATGATCCTGGCGTAAGCCT
Organism: Chitinophagaceae bacterium; assembly: GCA_046262255.1. GTDB lineage: Bacteria > Bacteroidota > Bacteroidia > Chitinophagales > Chitinophagaceae > Flavisolibacter. The sequence goes on along the minus strand of JBHENB010000057.1, from coordinate 3,815 downwards.
TTTTGGAACATCATATCATACCAGTTGATGGTTTTTCCTTCTTTATAATTTTTTATTTCTATTGGCAATAATTTTAAACGCGTGAGCCATAGATCTACCAAATCTCCTGTTTGACCATTTCTCCATTGTGCCTCAGTAATGTCGGGAGGCAATGTTCGTGGATCATTATAATGATAAGGCCGTGCATTAAAATTGATGCTTTTAAGTACATCCGTTCTCCAGGCTATAAAACCAGGACCATCATATAATGGTTCATCCATGGCAAGTTGGGCTACACCCATATTGGTGTTGACTGTTATAGTTGATTTTACAGTGGAGCCTTTTTTGGTGGTAATCAAAATAACACCACTCGCCGATTTAGCCCCAAAAACTGCGGCTGAACTCGCATCTTTCAAAACGTCAATAGTTTGAATGTCATTAGGGTTGATGTCGGCTAATTGCCCGGGATAAATAACACCATCCAATACAATCAGAGGATCAGTGCCAGCTTCCAGAGAAGATTTACCTCTTACCAGCAGGCCTCCCCCGCCTTTCGCCGTTGTGGTGGTTGTGACATTCAGTCCTGCAATGTTGCCCCGCAAAAGGTCCTGTACACTTGCTGGATTTTCATTTTCTAATTTTGTCGCTTTTAATTGTCCTACAGCGCCTGTCACATCCTTTTTTTGTCGTGTTCCATATCCCACCACTACTACTTCTTCCAGGGAAGATGCTGATTCTATAAGAGTTACATTCAGTATGTTTTTACCACTAACAGAAATTTCCTGACCGGCAAATCCAGTGGAACTAAAAACCAGTACGCCATTACTGGGCACATCACTTAATACAAAACGTCCATCTGCATCAGTGGTTGTGCCTCTTTCTGTTCCTTTAAGGAGTATGCTGGCGCCATGCAACAATTTATTTTTAGAGTCTCTCACCTGGCCGGAAACAGTGAGAGTATTTTGTGCCAATAAAACAACTGGCAGGCAAATAGCAATGAACAGAATAATAGTAAATTTTTTTACCTTGTTAGCGTGTAGGGCAGGCAATAAAATCATATAGCAAATTTTTGGGTTTAAGTGAGTTGTTTTTAAGTAAGCAGCGCACAAATAGTAATAAACTGTCTGGAATACAATGTAATAAATTTAGGTAAAAGGTATTACGAAAAACCAGATGACGCTCACTAAACCGGATAAAACAATTACTACAACGATTGAAATTGATTGAATCAGGCTTACTCTTTGCACATTTTAGATGAGGAGATTTCAAAGATAATTTCCATGAAAAAAGGGGTGACCATAAAAGATATAGCAAAACGGTTGAACATGTCCGTTTCTACTGTCTCAAAAGCTCTTAATAATGATGTTTCAATCAGTGCTCTTACCAAAGAAAGAGTACACAAATTAGCCTCGGAATTAAATTATACACCCAATGAAGCAGCTCGCCATTTTAAATTAAATAAAAGCTTTACTGTGGGGCTAATCATCCCGAGCCTTCTGGACCAATTTTATGTGTTAGCTATCAACGGTGTGGAGGCCGTTGCTGAAAAAGAAAATTATAATGTAATTCTTTCCCAATCGCATGAGGACGTTTGCAACGAAGAAAAAATTACCAATGTAATGATACGCAACCGGGTGGATGGAGTGATAGTGGCTATTACTAAAAATACAGTTGATATGTTTTTGTTTGAAAAATTGATATCCTTAGGCATTCCGGTTGTGTGTATTGCAAGAGAACCCAAAGGCTCTGCCTTTAATTATGTATCATCCAACAATAAGGAAGGCGCCTACAAAGCCACCGATTTCTTATTTAAAAAAGGGCATAGAAGGGTTGCACATATTATGGGCCCTCAATCTATGAAAACAAGCCAGGTGCGTTTGGAAGGGTATAAACAAGCCTTACAAAAACATAAAATACCAATAGATGAGGGGTTGATCAAAGAAGTTGATTTTTCGGAAACTTCTACGGCATTTGCGATGAAAGAACTGATGAAATTAGCGTCGCCCCCCACTGGTATTTTTACTTTTAAAAATTACATCACCCTCAATGCTATTGATTACTTAAAAAGAAAATACCCGGACCGGCTGAATAAAATTGATTTTGTTGGTTTTGGAAATCTGCCTTTATTACAATACCTGGATCACAAGCCTTTAGCCTCCATTGAAGAAAGTTCTTATGAGATGGGTGAAGAGGCAGCAAGGTTATTATTTCAGGAGATCAACGAAAAAAAGGAAGCAGAGACTAAAGCTGCCAGGCATATACAAATCCCCTGTAAATTGGTAGTGCATAAATAGTATTGGTTTAAACAGCAGTAGTTTTATTCTTTTTTTAAAATCCCGCCTAAGTAATTTGTATAAAAACAACAGGGAGTTTTTACTCCCCTGATAACAAATTTGAGATGAATGAATACTACTGTTAAATAGCAGTTCTTGTAATAGCTCTGAGCAAACTATTTACGTGAGCTATCAATTAAATAACCAGAACTGAAGAAATTGAAATTACAAGCGGCCGCTAACATCTATATAGATGATGTTGTAATTGTCATTATTAGGTTTAGCGCAGAGGAAAGATATTACTTTTTTCTGACCGGCTGCGTCCAGGCAGTCTCTGTGTCTCCTTTTGAATAAGGGTTATTTTTAGGTTTGCTTGAAACCACTTTGGCTCTTACATACAGATCCTTCTTACGAAGTTTATAACTGGCATGGGTACTTTTTACTTCTTTTAATAAAATACCTGTTGAATCCTTATTTCCTTTACCCTTACCTGCACCCCAAAACTCAATATTATATTCAACACCTTGTTCTGGCTTAACGGCTATTTTTAATTTTTTATTATTAAAGTCAAGTTTCTTGATCTCAACTCCCGTAGTAGAATAAAAATCGCCCATTTCCATAGCCGCGATCAATGCAGCAGGCTTCAACTCTGTTGCCCGTACCATTATCCATCCGCGGCCTGGGTTGCTTGTGGTGGAATTATATTCCAGAAAATTATGAGCATCATCTGTTGCCAGACCATAAATTAATTCTTTGCCCTGGCCGATATAATGAATGAGCAGCTTATCCCATAATTCTTCCATACCGATGGTTGTTGAGTCGCCATAATTATGCACATGCGGGTGGCCGTTATAGACTTCAAAAAAACGCTCTCCCTTCAGCTGCATCATATCTTCAACCTTAATAGCCCATTGGAAATTAGGATGATTAATATGGGCGAACATGGACTGGCCTGTTCGTTCACGTTGTGCATACACCTCATCAAGATTGTTTTGCATCACTTCAGCTACGCTGTTGCCGCCCTGTGGTTCAATCACTTCCCGCACATTAACTGCCCCAATATGTATTGGCTTTTTTTGGTACTGATCTGAGATCTCTTCAGCCTGTAAAATCAGGAATTTACCTTCCTCCTCAAACAGCGGTTGATACTCTTTCAGTGTTTTTAGCCTGACACTGATTTTCCCCGCAGAATCTGTTTTGTAAGTAACCCAATCTTTTCCGTATTTCTCAAGATATTCTCTGAACCTGCGCTGGCGAAACGGGTTTGCAGGAAGTGTTACCCACTTTTCTCCTTGCGCCAATATATTATGATCTGAAAGTGAAATGAAATCATAACCGTGCGACTTATACCAGTCCATGATCATCTCGGGGTAATCATTGCCATCACTCCAGAGCGAGTGAGTATGAGTATTTCCTTTAAACCATTTAAGAGTTTGATCTTGTGTAAATGCCTGTAAGGGAAAAAGAGTGATAAGTAACAAGATTATCCGGTTCATAATTCATTAAGTGGGTTATAGATAGGTTTGTAAAAAATACGTATCGAATAGATACCCTGTATTATCC
>JBHENB010000056.1:5717-14142 GCA_046262255.1 Chitinophagaceae bacterium | reverse complement strand
GTCCGGAGTCCTTCGGACCGAAGGGAGAACTTAGATTGTACTTTGCTTTTTGGACACACATGATTCTTTAAATGAATGTTGATGATTATGTAACTCTCTTTAGTTCCTTGATTTAACCTTTGTTGCGTCGCACTTGTATTGTAGTAATGCTACTGAACAATAATACTCTTTCCTTTGTCATGCTAACGAAGCCCGCCTGAATGACGTAGTCGGGCAGGGAAGCATTTAAAGTTGCGTATTGTTTAGATTCTTCGCTGCGCTCAGAATGACAAAGAGAAAAGGCTCAGAATGACAAAGAGAAAAGGCTCAGAATGACAAAGAGAAAAGGCTCAGATAAAGGGAAGAATGTTGAATAGCCAAAAGAACGTAAAAGTGAGTGACACCAGTCCGAACGGGTTCATTGAGCGGGCAACAGGAGCATAATAGTAGCACAATTGCATGTTAACAAAAAGAATAAAACAACAATAATAAAAAATGAAGACAATTACAATTGAAGGACAACTGAGGACCGAATTTGGTAAAGGAGCCACCCGGCAACTTCGCTCTCAGGGACTTGTGCCTGGTGTAATTTACGGGGGTGTGCAGCAGAAAAATTTTGTAACTCCCTCTAATGCACTAAAGCCGTTGGTGTATACACCAAATTTTCAGGTTGCAGAAGTGCATTTAGATGGCAACAGTTATCGTTGCATTTTAAAAGATTTGCAGTTTGATAAAGTAACAGATGAGTTAATGCATGTGGATTTGCTTGAGTTAGTAGAGGATAAAAAAGTAGTTGCCGATATTCCCCTGAAGTTTGTTGGTACCGCTGCAGGAGTAAAAGCAGGTGGCCGTTTTATAACAAAAATGAACGCATTAAAAGTAAAAACATTACCAAAATATCTGAAGGAACAAATTGAGGTGAATATTGATGATCTTGAGTTAAATGGAAACATACGGGTTGAAGATGTGAAGGTGGAGAATTATGAAGTTTTGAACTCACCGCGTATTCCTGTTGCATCTGTAGTATTGACACGGCAGTTAAAGCAAGAGGATGCTACAACAGATAAAGCTGTACCTGTTGCTGCACCTGCTGCAGCACCCGATGCTGCTGCACCTGTAAAGGCTGCACCTGTAAAGGCTGGAAAAAAGAAATAAAGGCAATAGTAACTTGTAAACCCGCTACAGTTTGGCGGGTTTTTTTGGTTGCACATACTCTGCCGATATTTGTATTAATGAAGTATTTGATTGTTGGCTTAGGAAATCCAGGGGGTGAATATGCACATACCCGCCATAATATAGGGTATGACGTAGTGAATGCATTTGTAATTAAACATGGCGGAAATTTCACTAACGCCAGATATGCTTATAAAGCAGAGATCAAATGGAAAAGCCGGGTGTTCATCTGCATTTGCCCAACAACATACATGAACCTCAGCGGCAAAGCCGTTAAATACTGGCTTGATAAAGAGAAAACAGATTTTCAAAATATGTTGGTTATTGTTGATGAAGTAGCATTGCCATTGGATAAGTTGAGGCTTCGTCCTTCCGGTAGCGACGGCGGTCATAATGGTTTAAGAAGTATTCAGGAAACGCTGAATACAACAGAATATCCAAGGTTACGATTTGGAATAGGGAACAATTACCCTAAGGGGAGGCAGGTAGAATTTGTTTTAGAAAAATGGACTAAAGAAGAAGAACTACTTGTAAAATTAAAAATCGAAAAATCCGTAGAAGTTATCGAAGCCTTTGCCACTGCTGGTATTTCATCAGCTATGACTAACATAAATAATGTTGTGTTTGCATTATGAGAAGTGATTGTAATTATATACTTTAGCACACTACCTCTTTTTTCTCAAACTCCAATTTTCGTGAAAACGCCTGATGTAAAAGGATGAGTTACAGTACTATCCTTCAACTAAACTAACTGATTTTTTTTATGAAGATATTTTGTGTGGGTCGTAATTATGTTGAGCATGCCAAAGAGTTAAGCAATGCCATTCCGGATGATCCTGTAATTTTTCTTAAACCAAAAAGTGCATTGCTGCAACCGCATACGCCTTTCTATTATCCTGAATTTACCAATGAGTTACACTATGAATGTGAGTTAGTGCTACGCATTTCCAAAAACGGTAAGTACATAAATGAAAAGTTTGCAGGCAAATATTATGATGCAATTACAACAGGTATTGATTTTACTGCCCGTGATATTCAAAATCAATTAAAAGAAAAAGGTCTTCCTTGGGAAAAAGCAAAAGCGTGGGATAATTCAGCAGCAATAGGTAAATGGATACCAACGGCTGACATCAAAAACAAGAAAGACATTAATTTTGTTTTATACAAAAACAAAGAGCTGGTGCAACAAGGAAACTCAGGTAAAATGATATTTGATTTTGATTACCTTGTTTCACATATTTCTAATTTCTTTTCTATAAATATCGGGGATCTTGTTTTTACCGGCACTCCGTCGGGTGTTGGAGAGTTGGTGGTTGGTGATGAAATTGAAGCATTTATTGAAGATGACAGCTTGCTCACACTACAAGTCAAATAGCCACACATTATCACTCATTCTTTATTTTCCTTTACTGAAGCATACTGTAGCTTAAATTTGTTTTTTACACATAGAAGATGATTGAAAGGAACAGGTTGTTGCACGCATATCGCTTAATGTATAGTGCAAAGGTCATGGCTGAAACATATGAAGCTAACCGGAGTATTTGTAAGTATGTACATTCTACCAGTCGCGGCCATGAAGCAATTCAATTAGCAACAGCATTTCATTTGCAGCCGAAGGATTGGGTTAGTCCTTATTACAGAGATGAAAGCTTATTGCTCGGTTTAGGGTGGTCGCCTTACGAATTGATGTTACAGTTGCTTACTAAAGCAGACGACCCGTTCACTGGTGGCCGCAGTTATTATTCGCACCCTAATTCAAGGGCGGAAGACAAGCCGAAGATCATTCATCAAAGCAGTGCTACAGGAATGCAGGCAATTCCAACAACGGGTGTAGCGCAGGGTATACAATATTTAGCCCACCTAAATCCTCCCGAAGGGAGGACTTCCCAACCGCACAATTCCGAGCTTGATGAACCAATCGGTTATGGAACAGACACTTCCAAAAGCGAGATTAGTGCGGCTGATGGCCCTTCCCTTCGGGAAGGGTCGGGGTTAGGCCGTCCCATAGTTCTCTGCTCCCTTGGTGATGCAAGTATCACCGAAGGCGAAGTAAGTGAAGCATTTCAATTTGCAGCACTAAAACAATTGCCTATAATTTATTTAGTTCAGGATAATGAGTGGGGCATAAGTGTTACTGCAAAAGAATCCCGCAGCATGAATGCTTACCGATACGCAAGAGGCTTTAAAGGCCTGGAAAGAATTTCAGTAGATGGCACTGATTTTTTTAAGAGCTGGCAAACAATGAAGAAAGTTGTGCAGGATGTTCGGCAAAAAAGAAGACCCTGGTTGGTGCATGCAAGGGTTTGTTTGCTCAACCATCATACCAGCGGCGTTCGCAAAGAGTTTTACAGGAGTGAAGAGGATCTTGCCAAACACCTTGCAAATGACCCGCTACCAAAGTTGAGGCATCATTTATTACGTTCAATTGCTGATAAAGAATTGCAACAAATTGAACAGGAAGTTACAGAACAAATAAAACAACAGTTTGCAGATGCTGTAGCGGCACCGGAGCCGGATATAACAACGGTTGCAGATCATGTTTTTAATCCTACACCTGTAACGGAAGAAAAAGGAGAGAGAAGTCCTGCAAATAATGAAAAAGTAATTATGGTGGATGCGGCACTTTTTGCCATCCGGGAGTTAATGGAAGAGAATGAAGAATGTATTTTATTCGGGCAGGATGTTGGTAAAAGATTAGGCGGTGTATTCCGCGAAGCTGCAACACTGGGTGAGCAGTTTGGGGATCACCGCGTATTTAATACCGCTATACAGGAAGCATATGTTATAGGATCAACTGTAGGATTAAGCGCAGTGGGAGTGAAGCCAATTGTTGAAGTGCAATTTGGTGATTACATTTATCCTGGATTCAATCAGCTTGTAACAGAAATTTCCAAATGCTGTTATTTATCCTGTGGCAAATTTCCTGTATCAACTATCATACGTGTACCTGTTGGTGCTTATGGAGGTGGCGGCCCTTACCATAGCGGATGTGTAGAAACAACAATTTTATCAATAAAAGGTTTAAAAGTTGCCTATCCTTCCAATGCTGCTGATATGAAAGGCTTAATGAAAGCGGCTTATTACGATCCTAATCCCGTGGTAATGCTGGAGCATAAGGGTTTGTATTGGAGCAAAGTGCCGGGCACAGAAGATGCTAAAACAATAGAGCCGTCAAGAGATTATATTCTTCCTTTTGGAAGAGGAAATATCGTTTTAAGAGCAAGTGATGAAAAAATGGAAAATGGAGAAAGTGTTTGTGTGATCACTTATGGAATGGGTGTTTACTGGGCAAAAGCTTCGGCCAAGGATTTTCCTGGTCAAATTGAAATTGTTGACTTACGCACTCTCTTTCCTTTAGATGAAGATTTGATTTTTTCCTCTGTAAAAAAACACGGAAAATGCCTGGTGCTAACAGAAGAGCAACAAAATAACTCGTTTGCGGAAGCTTTAGCGGGACGTATTTCTAAAGAATGTTTTCGAATGCTGGATGCACCAGTAGAAGTTTTAGGGGCATTAAATTTACCTGCTGTGCCGTTGAATATAGGATTGGAAGCTGCTATGCTGCCTAATGCAGAAAAGGTTGCGGATAGATTGGAGATACTTATGAAGTATTAGTGCTACAGAACTCGTATCCATTGGATCCCCAAAAACCATCAGAACGGATATCCAATTGCAAGGTTATAAACAATGTTCTCTCTGCGGTAATTTCCATCTTTAAAAATTTGATTACCCACATATGGAGGAACTTCTCCCGGCTTGCGCAGGGGAACTGCGACATCAAGACGTATTACAAAAATGGTAATGTCCAACCGCAAACCTACACCTGCATCCACAGCCAGCTCATTTAAAAATTTACCAAACTTAAATTGTGCATTTGGCTTTTTTGTCCAGGTACTGTCGTTATACAACCATACATTACCTGCATCAAGAAACAAGGCTCCATATAAAGGGCCGGTTATACGGGGCCGCAATTCGGTATTTACTTCAAATTTGATATCACCTGTCTGGTCTGCATAAAACCTGCTGGTTGCCGATGTATCCACGTACCTTCCAGGGCCTACAGAGCGGCTTCGAAAGCCTCGCAAACTATTGTTACCTCCTACAAAGAACTGCTTAATAAAAGGCAACTCTATGGAATTCCCATAAGGCAAACCAAAACCTAAAATAACCCTGTTTGCCCAGGTATTATTCAATCCAATCTTGTGATAATATCGGGTATCACCCTCAAGCTTTATATACTGTGAAAATGGGACGTCATAAATCAGTTTCTCTCTGCCTTTTTTAAAATTAGCACCTGTAATCAGACCTGCGATATTGCCAGATAGATCTATAAGACCATTAAGAAAAAAGGACTTTGGTGGTTGTGCATTACTCAACAAATCATTATAAGTAAACTGGTAAGATGAGCCTAAGATAAATTGTTTTTCTGTGGCTCTTCCCAGCAAGGGAAACCTGAGTAAAGTATCTTTGTAAGCTTGCGTAATATTTAACGGCTGTACATAATTGATGCTTATCGGATATAATTCATTGTTCCTGCGAATGTTTTGCTTCCATGTAAACCCATAAGCTCCGCGAAATGAATTAAGGGTGTATAATTTGCGTTTATTCAATGCATCATATCCCAGTTTTAAGTGTGTTCTGGGTGCATAAGCACCTTCGTTCCGTATATCAATAAAGGGCACTAAAAACTTTGGAAGCGATATAGTTGCTTCGCCGCCGGCACGGTACGTATTAAAACCCTGGAACCTGCCACTCCGTTGTATTTCAGAACCAATATATGCGCTGATTCCTAATTGTTCCCCACCTCTGAAAGTATTTCTGTTACGCCATGTAAAGGTCAATTCCGAACCAGTGAAATTGTTAGATTTTTTTGTCCCGGTTACCTCCACCTGGAGCGATTTTTTTGGAAGAGGGGTTAGATAATAATATACATTCAGCTTTGGTGAATCTAACCATGTAGCTGGTTCAAATCGGTTCTTAACAAATTTAAAAAGATTAAGATTGATCAGCCGGTTCAAAGTCATATTATGATCTGCCCGGTTATATACTTCGCCAGGACGGAACTGCATGGAATGTTCAAACAGGTATGGCTTATACATCTTCTCTTTATCGATAATGTAATAACCACGAAAAAGTTCTGCATCTGCTTTACTGGTATCAACAGCAGCTGTATTTAAACTGTAATTGCTATAAATAAAGACATTATTAATTTTGTATACTTCTGTTGCAATGGCCGGAATGTCTGGTTTAACAGTTACATATAAATCAACCATATTGTTGCCGATGGAGCTATCCACTTTAACAATGAGATGATCCGGGCTGAAATAATAAAATCCATTTTCTTTCAGATGTGCATCAATCCGCAAGCGTTCCCCCTTTATTAAATCCAAATCAAAGGGCTCACCGGGCTTTAGTAATGATTTGGCTTGTGCATTAACAATAGCTGAGGCTAATGCACTGCTATCTTTTTGAAACTCTACTTTGCTTATTTTATATTGTTCACCGGTTACAGCGTTGTATTCAGCTTTACCTCTCCTGCGTTTTACAGTGGTATCTCCGGAAACTTTTGCATTAAAAAAGCCTTTGTTTTCCAAAAAATTCTGCAATACCTGTTCATTCTTTTCAAGATCCACCTGGCTAAGGAGCACGGGTGGTTCACCAAAATTTTTTCTTAGCCGCCCAAAGAAAGAATTTTCTTTTTTTGCTTTAATGAAGTTGTATGCTGCCAGTTTTATGCGGAAGCCTAAAATTTTAGTATTTGGTTTTGGTCTTGTCAGGCCCTGAAGATCATTACGGAGAGTTTTTCTCTGGCGTGAAGTAGTAGAGGAAGGAGCATCTAATTTTACGGAAGCACCTGTATATAGAATTTCATCTTTTGGTAAATGCTTTATATTGTTACATGCAACAAAAACACAACTCCATAAAGTAATTGCAAATAGCGTTTCCTTCCGCATTACTTATTTGTTTTTTCAGGCGTATTTACAGTTTCTACTTTAGCTTTTTTTCCACGCAATACTTCACGAAAATGGTCATAATCCACACTAATAATGAAACTAATACCTGTTTCTATTACATGACCTTCTATCAATGCTTCATACTCATTTACACGGTAAGCCCGCAGCATATACCGGCCATCTTTACTTAGTTGGTAATTAACAGAAATATCACCGGCAAAATTGTTGGATTTCTGATTTGTATTTTGCGGCCCTTCCAACCCAAAATTACTGCCCACAGTCACAGTTAACCTGTCATTTAGTAAACGTTTGCTCACACCAACATTTAAATCCGTTCTGCTGCGTCTTTCTCCTGTTGTATAATCATCTGATGATATTACATCAAAATTTAAATCTACTCCCTGAATAAGGCCGGAAGCGAGGCTGTTTAATTGTTCTGTCAATAATTTACTCACGCTTTGGCGGGCAAAACTGGAAGCACTAAATCCCTCTCCACTGGATTGAAATGGATTTTCTCCTACAAAACGGTTTAATAGCAATAATGAAAAGACCTGTTTATTAATTTCTCCTGGCTCCTGCCGAAGCTGAGACAGCCTTGCCTGAACAACCGGGACAACGTCACTGCCTACATTATAATTTTGATCTGTTGGTAAAATAATATCAAAAGAAATTTCCGGCTTTAGCAATTGACCTGCAAGGTTCAAATGCACCTCAAAAGGAAGCTTTTGCAAGTAAGTATTTTTTAACGCTGCGGGGCTGGCGCCAATCTGTTGCTCTACTAAATCAAGTGGTGAAGTATTAGCGATGTAAATTGCTGTTACATCCAGTTCTGCACCGGTGGGTTCTCCCATCCAAACTATCTTACTTCCTTTTTCAATCTCAAACCGACGACGTAAAAAGTTGAAGGATATTTCATAAGCACCTCTTTCTATCTCATACGAGCCGATCATACTCACTTTACCGCTGGGGTCAATACCTGCCGTTAATTGTGCTTCTCCCTGAACATTTACAAAATCACCATTTGCTTCATCAATAATCAGGTTCAAAATTGCTTCTTTCCTTATCTCAATGTTTGTTGCAATATCAAAACCTATCAGGTTTGATGTATTCAGTGAATCGTATGCAGCAAGGAAAAGCGAATCATTTTCCGGGGCGGACATATTCACAAATTGTATTACACCTTCCCGTTCTACTACTCCGGGCTCACGCTGGGGAATAACAACCGTTAAATTAGTTCCATCATTTACAGTTACAGCTCCGTCAATAACAGGCTTTGCTTTTGTGCCGCCTATATGCAAATTAGATGTAAGGTATAGCTG
>JBHENB010000056.1:271-5707 GCA_046262255.1 Chitinophagaceae bacterium | reverse complement strand
TATTCAGTGCACGGAAATTGTTAGCATTTACATCCATGTCAAACCCGTAGTTAATGAAATTTGTTGTACTTACAGTGCCATCAAGAGTGAGGGCGTTGTTAGCAGAATCTCTAATTGTAAATTGGTTGAACAGCAATCCTTTCTCCGATACTGCTACAACAGTTTCATTATCAATCCTAAGATCACCGCCAAGAAATACAGTATTGAACACAGCGTCATTAAAATGAAGTTTACCATCTATAACGGGTGCTGCTAAAGTGCCATCTACTTTAATTCCGCCATTTATGGTTCCCCTCATATTCTTAAATGCTGTAGCAGCAGCCCCTTCCATAGTGCTCAACTCAATTTTGCGAATGTCTACATTCAAATCCAATGCTACATCTTTAGCTAACTGAACCAGCGAGCCGGTTATTTGCACGTCATTGCCCCGGCCACTAATGGTAATGTTTGTATTGTATTTGTTAGCGGATGTATTCCTTACATCAAAATGAACATTGCCAATAGTATCTTGTTTCAGGCTGAGGTCATTAATGGTGAGATCAGAAACAAAAAGTGGTTGTTTCATTATATCAGTGAATGAAACAGTGCCATTCATCACTCCGTCAACAAGCATTGTATCAGACTTCATAAATCCGGTTATAGTTACTAACCTGAAGTTGGTAAAGTGAGTATGTAAGAGCGGAGAACTACCGCTTTCATGGCTTTCAATAACTAATTTCTGGTCGCCCTTTTGAAGTAAAAAATTATTTGCGCGGATGGCAGTTGGTGAAATAGTAAGCAGGTTGTCAATGGAAGTTGTCCACCGTTCATAATTCAATAATAAACTGTCAGGATTTAAATGAAGCGAATAAGTGCCTGCAACAGGTTGTCTTAAAATACCCGCCAGGTTATATTTATCTTTTGCATTTTTGTCATCTATGTTCAGGTTAAAATCAATAACATTATTCAATGCTGTTGCATTAAGCTGTGTATTATAAACGTCGAAGGTGCCGCTTTTTAAATGACCAATATTGCCTGCAAATTGCAAGCCTCTGTCAGTAGTGGTTACGTTTACATTTAAGTTGGTTATTTCATTTTTTTGAAAAACAATTGCCGGAGTTGTCACCACCGCACGTAATCCCTGGCTGGTAGCAAGGCTTCCTTCTGCATGGATTGGTTCAATAATGTTCAGTCCCGGAACAAACGAGGATAAAATCGGTGAATTAGAAATATCTGCTTTGAAAGTAAAGTTGTACGGTTGTACACTTGCAACTTTATAAGGGGTAACAGAAAAGTATGGCTGAATATTATGCTGAATAATACTTCCTAATTCCGCGAACCGGTATTGACCGCGTATTTCCGCATTTGCTATTTCGCTTGTTAGTGTTATAAATTGATCAGCACCATCTCTGCCGGCAAGTAAGTGAACGCTATCTAGCGGCAAACGGTTTGTGCCGGAAACAAGCAAGGCATCGGATATTAAAACGTTCGCATCAAGGTTGTCTGGTGTCATAGAAGCAATATCACCATCTATTCTTCCCCGGAAAATAAGTGGTTGAGTGGTAAAATGCAAAGGCAAAGTTTTTAAACTATCTACAAAGCCACTTATTTTAAAAGAAGGGTTTGCAGCGAAATTTCCACTGGCAGAAATATTCATGTAGGCATTAGGATCTTTTGAATCAACATCTATTGAAAAAGCAGTTTGCTTCAATGAGCCATTAAGATGTATGTTTCGGTAATTATAGTTATTGAAACCAGCAGAATGTATAGTGCCTTTAAAACGTGTATTAATGGTGTTTGGGGTAAAGCCGGTTCCTGTAACATTCAGATTAGCAGTAAGAGCTCCAATATCATTATTTCCTTTCAAAATTTGATTTAGACGTAAAGTGTTAGTGCGAATGTTTGCAGAGTAACCTGCGCTGGCCGGGCTGGTTAAGTTGCTGAATAATCCATTAACTGCAACGCCGCCTGCAGATGTAGCAACATTTAAATTAGTACGCAGCCGTGTTGCATTACCCGCTAAAGTTCCCGTAATGTCAAATTCCTCTGGAATATTTACTTCCGGCGTGGATAGCCTGCTACCAGTAAATAAAGAAATATCAGTTTGGTTGGTATGTAATTTTCTAATGGTGAATGTTCCGCCTGCTGCATTAGGGTCAGTGAGGCCGGCAAGAGTACCTGATGCATCAATTTGAGTATTTCTTAAACCTCTAAACTGAAGATTTTCTAAATGTAATCTATCCATGTTGCCACTGCCAATAATATTCAAATGCCAAACATCATTGGGTCTGGCAAAAGCCGCATGTGTACGTAGCGTGGGTGCGAATGCAAGAATATCTTTTACTTGCAGATAACTGTTTGTTATTTCAACATCCATTAAGGCCTTTCCGAAATTTTTTGCAAGTGCATCATAAGATTCATATTCAAGAAGTATATTTCTTTTTAACTCAGAACCCGGAGTTTTTATAAGTGCGTTTTTCAGGTAAGCCTGATTATACGCATATAATAGATCTCCCTCCAATGCGTCTAACCTAAATCCATTTTTCTCATGGAAAAATCCTCTGGTTATTTGCCCCCCGATGGAATCTTTATTAAAAACCAAATTGTCTATATGTAGTGTGAGGCTATCGGCACGTAAGTGTGCATAATCAATAGCAGTACCAAACGATTTTGGCCTTTTATTTTCGTTATCAAACTGAATGGCATTGTTATTTATTGCAATTTTATCAACGCGGAAAGACCAATCATTTTGTGCCTGCGCCTTTACTTCTTTACCTAATTCCGCTGCCAGTTTTTTTGCTTCTTCTTCTTTTCCTACACGAATGGCTGAAACAGTGTTGTCTAATTCTAATCTGTCTAAATGGATAAAATAATTTTGTAAATCCAGTTTTCTTCCGTCAGCAGCCAAATGACCTATATTGAACTTTGTGTAAAAACGGGAAATGTGATTTCCATACACAAGA
Organism: Chitinophagaceae bacterium; assembly: GCA_046262255.1. Lineage (GTDB taxonomy): Bacteria > Bacteroidota > Bacteroidia > Chitinophagales > Chitinophagaceae > Flavisolibacter. The sequence goes on along the minus strand of JBHENB010000056.1, from coordinate 2,765 downwards.
TTTACTTTATCAAAAACAATGTCACCAAAGTTTAATTGGAAAGCAACAGGCTGGGCAGCTTCTGCAATTTTTGTTGATAAAGGTTCCGGCTTAACCAGCGGAGTTCTTTGGTTGAATTCTACATTCATACCATTTACACTAAGTGTAGGAATATCAAAAAGTGATGTATATGGATCAAGGGAATCAATTTTTGCATGAAATTCACTTATATGTGCATGCATTTCATTACCTGTAATTACATCATCGTAAAGTACCCGAAAGTTATTAGCTGTAAGATTATCAACATTTAACTTTAAAAGGGTAGTGGTTGCCTTTTTTTTCTTTTTCTCAACAGCAAACGCATCAATAACAAATTGAAAATTAAAAACGGTATCGGGCAAAACACGTTTTACTTTGGCTGTTATATCCTGCAAATGAATATCGCGAACATCAACTTCATTGGACATCAATTTCAAAAGAGCAAGATTGGCCTGAATGGTTCCACCGGCTATCAGCGTATCTTTTGTGCGATCTTCCACATAAATATCTCTTAAAACAATTTTTCCCGGCAAACTAATTGAAATTCTTCCGACTTCAACCTTTGTCTTTAATTTACCGGCAAGATAATTTTCTACTTTATTGGTTGCGAACCTTTGTACCGGGGGAGTTAGCAGCAACAGGAAAATAACACTTACAAACAGTAAAATAAAGAGAATGACTTTCAAAAATATTCGCCCTATTCTTTGAAGATGTGGCATAGAATTTCTTTCTGTTTGCATTGTACGAAAAGCTGCTAAATTTTCTCTCTTACACCTTTAGCTTTAAAGGATGTTTAATTTTAATAAAGTGTTGCATGTGAATGCCTGCGAAAATATCGAAATTAACCCTGTTATGGGTTTAATTAGTTTTAAAAATTAGTTTTTTGCACATTTATTACAAGTTGTTGTACGGACGGATTTTCTGCGGGAAAGGGCGGAAGGTTTATTTTTTCTGAACAACAATAGTTTAATTATTTTCCAAAAAAATTTTTAGCTTAGCTGCATAAGTCCGCTCCTGCCGATTACTCCTACTCTCGAAGGCATCTGATCTTTGTTTACAAAAACCAAGCTATATGCATATCAAAACTAAAACAAAAATCATAGCAGCTTTTGCTGTTTTAATCATTGCATGCAACAGTAATGATTCCTCCTCAAAAGGCGACAAAAAAGAAGACATCTCAGCAATAAGGAACAGGGAAAACGATGATCTTATTGGCAGGGGGGAGTACCTGGCAATGGTAGGAGGCTGCCATGACTGCCATTCACCCAAAAATTTTAACCCTCATGGCTTTACCGTTGACTCATCAAGACTACTATCCGGTCATCCAGCTAATTCACAATTACCTAAAGTTCATACAACATCTTTGCAGCCAGGCAACTGGATATTGATGGCACCGGATTTAACCGCATTTGTTGGCCCGTGGGGTATTTCTTATGCAGCAAACCTTACACCCGATTCTGCAACAGGCATTGGTTCGTGGACCGAAGAAATTTTTGTGAGAACGCTTAGAACAGGTAAGCATTTAGGGCAGGAAACCGGCCGGCCTATTTTCCCGCCGATGCCCTGGGAAATTATAGGAAAAATGACGGATGAAGATCTGAGTGCTATATATGCTTACTTAAGATCCTTGCCGCCTATTAACAATCGTATTCCAGACCCTACCCCACCTAATGTGGTAGCATCGAAAAACCAATAATGAATGCGTAATTGTACATGCATGCACCAGGTGCCTGGCAGCTTAATTAATACACTTCTGGTGGTTCGTACACAAACCGCACCGTTGCGTTTTTATCTTTTGTTGAGGTCAGGTACAAATTGTATCGTTTGGTTCCTGCAGTAACAATTAGAAGAGCAGTGTTAGGCGGGATAGAACCTAAATTTTCCGCAACCATTTCTACTTGTTGAAAAAGGTTCTGAAGATCTACTTTTATGAAGGCAGTTATAGCTTTAACGCTGAGCTTTTGGTTGGAAAGAACCACTTTGTTATTAACCAATACAGTTATTGAATCTCCGTCAACATGCCCATTATCGTAAAGATCCAACCGTATGGTTCCGGTATCTACTTTAATTTCAGGTACTTCTTTAAAAGCAGATTCTTTTGTTCTCGTTAACGTTATTTCTCCAGGTTCACAATCATTTTCCGTATTCAGTATCTTGCCTGTCCATGTGCCGGAGAGCACTTCCATATTTCCTTGTCTGCTGTAGGTAAGCCGGTAATTTTTTATACAAGGAGTGCAACGTATGGGAATTTTAAATGTAGTTATTAACCCTTCCTGGATTGATAAATTGACGGACTTACCATCAAAAGAACCTGCAATTTTTTTCTTTACATATATTTAAGATCTCATCCAGGGCTTCCTGTGCATTGGATGCCCAAAGCAGCTTACCTCCATTCCTGATGAAATTTTTTTCAAAAGCTTCAAGCTGTTGATCAAGTGTCTCAATGGCTTTCCATTTTATATTTTTTGCTCTCTCC
>JBHENB010000056.1:0-261 GCA_046262255.1 Chitinophagaceae bacterium | reverse complement strand
TCTAAATAATGGTAAGAGTCGCCGGTAATTTTTTTTTCTTTAATATTTATCTGCAGTTCAAGATTATTAACAGGAAAACAACTTCCTCGTTGGAAGGTTAAATTTCCTTTCCAGAAACCACTTAGATTTTGGGAATAGCAAAATATACAACTACCAATTAACAAGGAACAAAAGAGTAACCGGCTTTTCACAAGAGAAATATACCTCTAAATAAACTATATAAATCATAAAGTTATTCAAATGGCAGGGATTGCATTTCAT
>JBHENB010000055.1:0-14151 GCA_046262255.1 Chitinophagaceae bacterium | reverse complement strand
GGTATTTCCTTCTTCCGTAAATATTTTTATGAGCCCCTCAATGATCTCTGTTTTGTTTGTTTCCTTGTTATACCAGCTTTTAAATAGTTGCAAAAAAATCCACTGCGTCCATTTGTAATATTTTGTATCGCTGGTTCTTATTTCACGGCTCCAATCAAAAGAAAATCCAATATTGTCAAGTTGTTTACGAAAAGTATTAATATTTTTTTCTGTGCTTATAGCGGGATGAACACCATGTTCAATAGCATATTGCTCTGCAGGTAACCCAAACGCATCATAACCCATAGGATGAAGGACATTGTAACCTTTCAGCCGTTTATAACGGGCATAAATATCACTAGCAATGTACCCCAAAGGATGGCCTACATGAAGCCCCGCACCGCTAGGATAGGGAAACATGTCAAGCACATAATGCTTGGGTTTTGGTGAATTGTTAGGCACATTATATACCCTCTGCTCCTGCCATATCTTCTGCCATTTTTTTTCTATATCTCTAAACCGATACTCCATGGTTATTTCCGGAAATTAATTAGTAGTGTTCATAATGTTAACTGAATTCCAACCTACTACTGTAAAGACATGTTGTTAAGGAAGCCTATCTAACAGCAGAGCAGGTGCAACAAAAATCAACAGTATTGTAAAACAGGGAAAATAACACATTTGCCCTGCTGTTATTTACAATATTAACACTATGCAACCGTTACGATACAAAAATAAAATGTTTGCAAATGTTGCATTTCATCAATTAAAAGGCATTTATATTTCAAACGTTATTTTTGCTCACTTCTTAAAAGCTTAGCATGGCTCAATTTGGTAAAGCAACGTCACAACGTGGCAAACCTTCTTATTTCATGTCCATCTTAGGAGTGACTTTGGTATTGTTCCTGTTAGGCATTGTTGGCTGGCTCACCATCAACTCAAAAAAGCTGATGGAATATTTTAAAGAAAGTGTGGAGGTACAGGTTTTTTTAAAGCCTAACGTAGCTGATACCAGCCGTGAAGCAGTACAGAACTATATAGCGACACAACCTTATACAAAAAAATGGAAATACACGGATAAAGAAACTGCAAAACAAGAATGGCTTAAAAGTGGCGGGGAAGATTTTACAGAATTTTTGGACAATAGTTTGTTGCCAACTAGTATAGACTTTACGTTAAAGGCGGATTATGTTGATTCTGCACGTCTTTCTTCCATAAAAACCGTTCTCACAAGTTTTCCGGCAGTAGATGAGGTAAGATACCCCACATCCGTGGTTGGAAAAATGCAACGCAACTTTAATATAATCAACCTTGGGCTCGCCGGCATTGCAATATTAATTGCAGTGCTGGTTATTGTTTTGATTGATAACACTATACGTCTGGCAATGTTCAGCAACCGTTTTTTAATAAAAACCATGCAAATGGTTGGTGCAACCCGGTGGTTCATTTCGAAACCTTTAAATATAAGAGCCATTGTGAATGGTGCGGTAAGCGGTATAATTGCTATTGGGCTGGTTTATGCAGTTATACTGGTAGCCGAACGTTTTTTACCGGACCTGAAAGCTTTACACGATAACACTTTATTAATGTTACTGTTTATAGCATTGATCATCATTGGCATTACTATTACTGTATTCAGTACTCATCGCAGCGTATTAAAGTATTTACGCATGAAGCTGGATGAGTTATATTGACATTACAAAAACGTTGCTTATTTTGCTGCCTAAGTACTCGGATTTAATGTATTATTTGATAATTTTTTTTAAATGAAAAGTAAAAGAACTCCCATTACTGTTGAAAAAAAGACTGTAGTAGACAAAAAACCTATTGTTGAAAAAAAATTTGCTGATACTACTGTTGCCGGCAGCGGCTCGTTTTTTAATAAAAGTAATTTTGTGTGGATGCTGGCAGGTTTGGTTGTAATGATAATTGGATTTTTATTAATGGCCGGTGGCCGCAGCGAAGACCCAAACGTGTTCAATAAAGATGAAGTGTACAGCACTACGAGAATCACAATTGCCCCCATCTTAATTCTTGCCGGTCTTGCAATAGAAGTTTTTGCCATCTTTCGTAACCCAGAGAAATCCTGAATGTATTAGTTTCTTTAATGACCATTTTTGAAGCTATAATTATTGCTATTGTTGAAGGACTGACGGAATTCCTGCCCATTTCTTCTACCGGCCATATGATAATTGCCAGTTCCTTGCTTGGCATTCACTCCCATGATTTTGTAAAATTGTTTGTTGTTGCAATTCAGTTGGGAGCAATACTTGCTGTAATTATCTTATACTGGAAAAAATTTTTTACCCCTAATCGCGGGCAGTTTTATCTGAAATTACTAATAGGGGTTTTGCCGGCATTAGTACTGGGCTTTTTGTTTAATGATGCTATAGATTCTATGCTGGAAAGTTCTTTAGTGGTAGCAATTACAATGCTTGCGGGTGGTATTGTTTTGTTATTTATAGATAAACTTTTTGAAAAACCTGTTGTAGAATCTGAAGAGCAAATTACCTACTTCAAATCCTTTGTTATAGGCTGTTGGCAGGTGGTTTCTATGATTCCGGGTGTTAGCCGCAGTGCAGCTTCAATAATTGGTGGTATGCAGCAAAAACTCACAAGAAACTTAGCCGCAGAATTTTCTTTTTTCCTTGCAGTACCCACCATGTTTGCTGCAGCATTTTATTCATTGGTATTAAAGAACTGGAAAGAAACAGGTATCGAGAAAAAGGGTTATGAGTTAGTTTTAGAATCCTCACAAAATACTTATGCTTTCATAGTTGGTAATATTGTGGCTTTTATTGTAGCTATGCTGGCTATTAAATTTTTTATCAATTTTTTGAAAGTATACGGCTTTCTTGTTTTTGGGATATATCGCATTATCACCGGCCTGGTGCTGCTGGCATTGATTGCATTAGGTTATCTGGAATAGTTACTTATTTTGCCCAATGACAAGCTAAGGCATGGAAAAGATTCTTTTAATATTAGCTACTGCTATTTTTCTACTATCAGCGTGCAATAACTATGGTAAAAAAGTAATCGTGAATAGTACAAGCGAAGTGTTTTATAAAGGCGATGGAGTAACCGGAGCGGATGCAAAAAGATTGGGGAAGTTTTTATTACGGCAAGGTTACTTTGATACTACTACGGAAAAATCTGTTCAACTTTCAAAAGAAAACAATCAGTATGTTGTAAAATTTGTAGTAAGCCAGGAAAAGCTTACTCAAAATAAAGATTACGTTCTGTTGGGCTTTAAAGTATGGCAGATGTGGATTTCACAAAATGTATTTAATAATGCCAAAACTAAAGTTGTTTTAACTGATGAAAATTTAAAAGATGTCCAGGAAGTTGGAGAGTTTACAGCTGAAGAAAAAGAAACATTAAAACAACTTGAAAATAGCGCAGAAGACTCCTCTGCAGAAAAACAAAAATCAACGGAAAGTAACGATCAATAAAGCAATAATCTTTTAAGACATCGGTTCAACTGAGGTCTCTTTTTAAATGTATGATGCAAACAGCTCCAAAAAAAGTAATTAACGGATGGGCCATGTATGACTGGGCCAACAGCGTTTATAACCTTGTAATCACAACTACTTTTTTTCCCGTGTATTATATAGAAATGACAAAGGCAGAGCCTTTTAACGGCAATGTTACTTTTCTGGGAAGAACATTTGTAAATACTGCATTGTATAGTTATGCACTTGCTTTTACCTATTTACTGGTAGCTATTTTACTCCCTATCCTGTCTTCTATAGCCGATTATAAAGGAAACAAAAAGCGCTTTATGCAGTTTTTTTGCACTTTAGGAGCTTTGGCGTGCAGCAGCCTTTACTTTTTTAAACCGGAATACTTCTCATTAGGTATTATATGCATGATGCTTGCAGCATTGGGGTTTTATTGCAGCCTGGTTTTTTACAACTCTTACCTGCCTGAAATTGCTGCTGTAAAAGACCGTGACCGTATAAGTGCAAAAGGCTTTACGTTTGGGTACATTGGCAGCGTGTTGATGCAAACTATTGGTTTTCTATTGGTGTTATTTTGGAATAAGATACCATTTTTACATAGCGAAGGCGATGCAGTGCGTTTAACTTTTTTACTGGTTGGCATATGGTGGTTAGGATTTGCACAAATTCCTTTTCGCAGTCTGCCCATGGGCAATGCTATAGCAGTTCGCGATAAGAGAAACAATTTTATCACCGGGGGATTCAGGGAATTAAATATGGTTTTTTTGCAATTAATGAAGTTACCGGTGATCAAGCGATTCTTATTTGCGTTTTTCTTTTACAATATGGGAGTGCAAACTGTAATGCTTGCAGCTACAAATTTTGGCAGCAAAGTACTTAACCTGCCTTCTGTCAAATTAATTGTAACCATAGTTCTAATACAGCTTGTTGCTATTGCAGGAGCTTACCTGATGGCTAAGCTTTCCGGCTTGTTTGGCAACCTTAAAGTATTAATCGGTGTAGTTGTTTTCTGGATAGGAATATGTGTAGCAGGTTATTTTATGCAGAATGAATATCATTTTTATGCATTAGCAATTGCAGTAGGCTTAGTTATGGGTGGCATTCAGGCTTTAAGCCGCTCTACTTACTCTAAATTAATGCCTGTAACAAAAGACACTGCATCATTTTTTAGCTTTTATGATGTAACAGAAAAAATTGCAATAGTTATTGGTTTATCGGCCTTTGGCTTTATTGAGGAGTTAACAGGCAATATGCGTAACTCGGTTCTTTCATTGATGATTTTTTTTACATTAGGTTTGATATTATTACTTTCTGCTTTATTCAAACAAAACAAAATGAATATAGTGCAACATGAAACTGTACAGCATTAACACCGGTTATTTTAAACTTGATGGAGGAGCTATGTTTGGTGTGGTACCAAAAAGCATTTGGAATAAAATTAATCCTGCTGATAGCAACAATCTTTGCTCATGGGCAATGCGTAGCCTGTTGATTGAAGAGGACAATAGAGTAATACTGATTGATAATGGCATTGGTAATAAACAGGATGAGAAGTTCTTTAGCCATTATTATTTACATGGCGATGATACGCTGGAAAAATCACTGAAATTAAATGGCTTTTCTAAAGATGATATAACCGATGTAATTCTCACTCATTTGCATTTTGATCATTGCGGAGGCTCTGTGATTCGCATTGGTGATGAACTTGTACCTGCTTTTAAAAATGCTGTGTACTGGAGCAACAAGAAACACTGGCAGTGGGCAACAGATCCTAATGAACGGGAAAAAGCCTCATTTTTAAAAGAAAATATTTTACCTATTGAGCTAAGCGGACAATTAAAGTTTATAATGAATGCTGAAACATCCGGACCGCAATTAGCTGAAGCTTATTTTTCTGAAAATATTACTCTTCGTTTTGTACATGGTCATACACAGAGCATGATGCTGCCACAGATAACTTATAATAATAAAACAATTGTTTACATGGCCGACTTGCTGCCATCAGCAGGACATATACCTATTCCGTATGTAATGGCATATGACATGTTTCCACTTACCACAATCAATGAAAAAAAGTTTTTTTTAGCGGAAGCAGTAGAAAAGAACTATTTACTTTTTTTTGAGCATGACTCCCAAAATGAATGCTGCGACCTTCAGGCAACAGAAAAAGGCATTCGTGTAAATAGGCTTTTTTCTTTAAAAGAAATAACAGGTTAGCGGCGACTTTTTAATGCAGAAAGTGGGTGGCGAAGGTTTTTATAGCTCATCAAATCTACTTTAATGCTACCAACCGTTAAAGGGCTTTCTATGCGTACTGGTATGCGATTATTATCATCCGTAATCCAACCAACCATTTTTTCACCTCCTTCAAAAAGTGTCCCTTTTATTAAAAGTGGTTTTATTTTAATAGCCCTGAATTTTCCATAACGTGTCTTAATTTCTTCTTTGCCCAGGTATCGTATATACATATGATAAACCTCGTTATCCAGGAACATCGAAAACGTAACTTTATCGCCAGGGCTGTATTTATTGAAGTTGATATTCCTTGCATAAAATAAAGCACTAACTACATCCTGCACACATGCAGGCACCTTAAATACACCGTTTGTCGTTACAGCTGTGTTGGTAGTACGGTTAAAAGTAATGTTCTCGTATTTCCTATGATTGCCTTCCTGCACATTTCTTATAAATTTTACCGGTTGCAAGGTTGCTGTGTCTACATAGCTTTCATACCGGTCGTGTACTCTTGAAATCCAGTCATAAGAAGAATTGCTTTTTCCTTCACCAACCATATGATAAACAGGCCTGTTGTTAAGCCTTTCCAAAGTAGTGGTAACAGTAGCATGACCGGCATTTACATAAATTCCTATTATAGAATAATAAACTGTAAAGTTTAGTTGCTCTCCATTCTTGAAAGATGTGTTGCGAACGCCACAAAATTCATCTGCAGGTGTTTCCGCATTCATACCTGACACTAAGGTTGAACATAATACAAGAAGTATAAATTTAAAGCCCTTCATGGCGTTGTTTGAAAACTTTTACACTCAAAATAAAAAAACTGCCTGCCAGTGCAGGAACAATTAAATTAATAAACCATATTGACACGGATGTTAATGTAACACCTAAGCTGTTTATCGTAAACAATCCCATCAACTGCAACGTTATTTCTCCTCTTATGCCTACCTCCACCAATGCAATGGTGGGTATTACTGCCAATCCTAAAAATACAAGACTCATCACCCAAAAAATAGCCGTTACCGGAACATTAACATCAAATAAACGGAAAAGTAAAATGTATTGCATCATAAAAACACAATACCTGACAGACGAAAGAAGCAGCAACTTTATTAAAAGTTGCATGTTAAACTTTTGTATGTGCCTGATCAAATGCAGCCAGGAAGAGCGTTTCAGCCCCTGCTCTATCCATTTTTCAATAGTGGAAAGATTAAAATAAAACAGTGTTAATATTGTTATGATGCCTAATAGACCAAATGCAATAAACTGGTACCAGAAAAAACTGATCAATCCTGATTTCAATAATTGTTCTTGTAATAAAAAAAAACCTGCTGTTCCTGCTATAAATGTTACTAATATCTGGCTTAAGCTTCCCACCACAGTTATAGAAATTATTTTCAATCGCATCCCCTCCGGCACATATATCATTCTTCCAAGGTATTCTCCGATGCGATTAGGTGTAGTAACTGAAAAAGACACACCTGATAACACAGCCTTAAACGCCTGATAAAATGGTAAACGATGTAAAACATCAACCGATATTTTCCATTTCCATGCTTCTATGCCCCAATTAACAAGCATAAGGAGCACAACTACTATTAAATAGAAAAATTTGTTAGAGGTGAACGACTCTTTTATATGGAGCCATGAAGACAGCAAACCGGGCTGATGAACAATTTGGTTATAAATAGAAAAAGCCAGCCAGCAAAACAGTAGCGGGCCTGCAAAATAGTTGATAAAGATTTTGATATTTTTGTTTAACTGCATTAGCGGTAAAAATAACCTCCTCCTTGCAAAAGCCATCTAAAATAATATTAGGAATAGATCCGGGAACATTAATAATGGGTTACAGTGTAATTGAGGTTTGTAACAATGTTATTACTGTAAAGGAGATGGATGTATTAAGGCTAACTTCCAAAAAGAATAATCACCAGCGCTTGCAATTAATACATAAAAAAGTAATAGACCTTGTTATACTTTACTCACCGGATGAATTTGCTATTGAAGCACCTTTTTTTGGTAAAAATGTACAAAGCATGCTTAAGCTGGGTAGGGCACAGGGAGTAGCTATTGCAGCAGCTATGAATTACGAAATACCTGTTACGGAATATTCTCCTAAAAGAGTAAAGCAATCTATAACAGGTAATGGTAATGCAGATAAAGAGCAAATATGGAAGATGCTCCACAGGTTAGTTGTACTAATTCAAAAACCCAAATATTTTGATGCAACAGATGCGCTTGCAGTAGCAGTTTGCCATCATTACTCAAAAAATAATCTTTCTACAAAAAACACTACACTCAAAAAGAAAAAGGGTTCTGCGTGGGAAAAGTTTGTTTTGCAAAACCCGGAAAGAATTTTATAAATGTTGCAAAATCTTCTGATGCACCTGTTTCAATTGTTCTTCAGAAAACTTTTTTTTCGATTGTGAAAAGTTTAAGTCATTGGTAGAATTTATTGGAATTAAGTGCATATGTGCATGCGGAACCTCCAGGCCTATAACAGTAATGCCACAACGATTGCATTGAAAAGCTTTTTCAATGGCTTTAGCAATTGGCTGCGCAAATACCAACATTCCTGAGAGATAATCTGGTGAAAGATCAAAGATCTTATCTATTTCTATTTTAGGTACTACCAGCGTATGCCCTTCTCTTAAAGGAAAAACATCAAGGAAAGCAAAAAACCTGTCATCCTCAGCAATTTTATACGCTGAAATTTCTCCCTTAATAATTTTGGAAAAAATGGTCATATATCAATTTGAAGATTTGATAATGTAGTAATGTGTTAATGTCAATATCTTAGTTGTTAATTGCTATTACATCAGCACATTAGTAAATCGGCTGCTTAAATACTAATATCCTCAACTTTGAACTTAATAACTCCTGCAGGTGCTGTAACTTCTGCTACGTCACCTACCTGCTTACCCAACAAGCCTTTACCAATAGGTGATGTAACGGATATTTTTCCTATTTTTAAATCAGCTTCTTTCTCGCTAACAATCTGGTAAGTTACCTGCTTTTTTGTATTAAGGTTGGTTACTTTTACCTTAGTAAGGATAGAAACCTTACTTGTATCAATATTGGTTTCATCTACTATACGGGCTGTAGCAATAAGTCCTTCCAGTGCAGCAATTTTTGCTTCCAGCATTCCCTGCGCTTCTTTTGCTGCATCGTATTCTGCATTTTCTTTTAAATCCCCTTTTTCCCGGGCTTCTGCAATGGCCCTGGATGCAGCAGGACGTTTAATACCTCTCATATGCTGCAGCTCAATTTTCATTTGCTCGAGTGTTTCTTTAGTAACGTATTGAATGTTATTCATAATAATCTTATGGTAGATTAAAAAACAGCAACGCCCCAGTATTACCCGAAGCGTTGCATTGCAAATATAGTCAGTTTTAGAGTATATTAAAGTAAAAAATGCACCTTTTTACTTATCCCAAAAGCCCAGCTTTCTTAATAATAGTTCAGGCATTCTCTTAAATGCTTCATGGCTGTACCCGGCTATATGAGAAGTGATAACTACATGAGGATGGTTCGTTAAAAAATTCATTTGTTGTTTTTCATCTTCTGTGTAAGCATGTAGCAATTCATTTTCCAGCACATCCAGTGCAGCACCGGAAAGCTGCTTGTTTTCTAACGCTTTAATTAAAGCACCTGTATCTGTTACGGCACCGCGACTAGTATTGATAAAGTAAGGTCTGCGACGGAGGCCCTCAAAAAAATCGCTATTTGCCATATGATATGTCTCTTGGGTTAATGGTACATGAAGACTAATAATATCGGCATGCAGTGCAATTTGCTGCATACTGGCTTCTTTAATATAACCTTTACCAAAACCATACTTGTACTTATCATAAGCAAGCACAGTAACATTAAAGGCTTGTAGCAATGCAGCAAAGGCAGATCCCATATTACCATACCCAATTATACCAACGGTTTTCCCGCTCAACTCCACACCTGTATTTTCACTGCGTAGCCACTTTCCATTTTTAAATTCATTAAATGATTTTGAAATATTGTTCATAAGGTTTAACAACAAACCCAAAGTATGCTCCGCTACTGCATTACGGTTTCCTTCGGGTGTGCTAACGCAGGTTATTCCTTTTTCTTTAATGTAGTTTGAATCAATTTGCTCCATTCCGCTGCCCAATCTTCCAATCCATTTCAGATTTTCAGCTTTATCTAACAAGTTTTTATCCACTGTAATACGTGTAGTAACTATTAATCCTTCCGCATCTGCAATTACACTACATAATTCCTTGTAAGTAATAACAGGTTCATATACTACAGAAAAGCCTTGCTGCTGCAATCGTTCAATTAATAACTCATGTACAGGTGCTGTAATAATTGTTTTTTTCATCTCATGTGTAATATCAAAAATCATCTCATACGAAAGCTTAAAGCCGCAAAATCCTTTACACTCAACTGCTCTGCTCTCTTATTAAAAAGTTCCTCCTGGAGAACTTTTTCATCAAACAAATGCTTAACCGTATTACGTAAAGTCTTTCTACGATGGTTAAATGCTGCTTTAACAAGAACAAAAAATCTTTTTTCCCCATTAATTTCAACTGGTTCTTTCCTTGGCAGAAGTTTAATTACAGTGCTTTTAACCTTTGGAGGCGGATTAAAGCTGTTCTCATGCACATCAAACAAAAAATAAACATCAAAAAACGCCTGAACTAAAACACTGGTTACACCGTAAATTTTACTTCCCTCTTTAGCTGCAATACGTTGCGCTACTTCTTTTTGAAACATGCCTACCATGCACTGCACATCTTGCTTCCACACTATAATTTTAAAAACAATTTGAGTTGAGATATTATAAGGAAAGTTACCAACCACTGCAAAAGTGTTATCAAAAGGCTTTTCTATTTCTAAAAAATCCTGATGAATAATTTTGCCTTTTAGCTGAGGATAGGTGTTATTTAGAAATACAATTTTTTCTTCATCCAGTTCTACTGCCTTAAAGTTAATGCCAGGTAATCGCAGCAAATATTTGGTTAGCGCACCTCCGCCAGGACCTACTTCAACAAGGTTATGGAAAGAGCATGTTTTTAATTCATCTACGATTTTTTTACAGATGTTTTCATCTGTTAAAAAATGTTGTCCTAACGACTTTTTTAAATTGTACATGAATTATTTGGCAAAGTAAAATTATTATAGCTATAGATATTCTTAAGATTGCTTTGCTAAACCGAAACTGCTGATGATCACAAACAAGCCCTCAACATTGTTTGTAATTTGGTATTTTTACCTTTTATACAATGAATAAACCAGTAATTGGTATTACCTGCGGCGATTTAAATGGAATTGGTGCCGAAATTATTATAAAAACTTTTTCTGACAACCGTGTGTTAGAACACTGCACGCCTGTAATATTTGGTTCTAATAAATTAATTAATTTTTACAGGAAATCGGTGCCCGAGGTACATCTCAGCTATCAAAACATAAAAGATTTTACCAGGATCAGTCATAAACAAATCAACATTTATAACTGCTGGGAAGAAGAAGTAATGATTTCTCCCGGCCAGTTAAATGAAACCGGGGGTCGTTATGCAATACGATCCTTAAAAGCCGCAATGGATGCAGTAATCTATGGCCACGTACAAGGCATTGTTACGGCACCTATCCACAAAAAAAATGTTCTATCCTCTACCTTTAATTATACAGGTCACACCCCATTCTTAAAAGATGCATCCGGAGCAGCAGATGTGCTGATGCTGTTATATGCCATGAATCTGCGGGTGGCCTTAGTTACAGAACATGTGCCTATTAACCAGGTTGCTCACCTTGTTACCAGAGAAGTGATTTTTTCGAAAGTTAACTTGCTGCATCAAAGCCTGAAGAAAGATTTTGGTATTGATAAACCAAAAATAGCAGTGTTAGGATTAAACCCTCACGCAGGAGATGATGGTTTAATTGGAAAAGAAGAAGAGCAAATTATAGAGCCAGCTATCAAAGAACTAAAACAAAATTTGCTGGTATTTGGACCATATAGTGCTGATGCTTTTTTTGCCAGACGACAATACCTGCAGTTTGATGCAGTGCTTGCCATGTATCACGACCAGGGATTAGTTCCTTTTAAAACTATTGCCGTTGGCGAGGGGGTGAACTACACAGCCGGGTTACCTTTTGTACGGACTTCCCCGGATCATGGAACCGCATTTGATATAGCCGGGCAAAATACAGCCGATCCTACTTCTTTTATGACCGCTGTATTTGAATGTGTTGACATTATAAGGCGCAGGGCAGAATACGAGGAAAGAAATAAAAATCCATTACGAAAAATAACTGCGGAAGTATTGAAGAATGTAGAAGACGAAAAAATTGATGATACAATTGATCGATAACTTTTTCAACTTTCATAATTTAGGTTTTCAAATATTCCTGTAGGTTCTTTACATATGTTTCAAAAGCCTTAATGCCTTCCCTGGTGACCTTACATGTGGTTTGAGGATAATTATCCTTGAACTGTTTATTCACTTCTATATAACCTGCATCTTTAAGCTTTTGTATCTGCACACTTAAATTACCGGCTGTGGCGGCTGTCTTTTCTTTTATAAATGTAAACTCAGCTTCCTTTACGCTGATGAGAAGTGACATTACAGCCAAACGTAACTGAGAATGTAATATGGGATCGAGGTCTTTAAACACTCTCTTGCTTAGCTTTTAAAGACTTTTTATATTGAATCCGCAACATGTATCCAGGAATTAAATACCCGATAAAAACTGCAATAGCAGAAATGATCATCGCATGTTTAAAATCATTTACAAGAAAAATTGCAATGGCTGCAATCCAGTTTACTGCAGCCCCTATTATTAAAGGAGTGAAGCGAATAGCGCTGCCATGAATATACATCCAGAAGGCATAAAGAATAAAAAAATAGCCAAACGCAAATGCAATGTTACTACCAGAATTTGCTTCCTTGATGTTTGCCACAATGGTAGTAGCGGTTATAATAGATAATAAACTAATTAAAAACCCTGTACTGAATTTATCAAGTAATTCCTGGACATATGTTTTAACTAAGTCTCTTTTTTTTCTCGTCAATTCCAGGATAAAAGCAATAATAACAATTGCAGTCATCCCCATCCAAACCCACCCAATGTATTGAGCCCGGTTAAATTGTATCAGTAAAGCAGATAAGATACTGGCAATAAATAAAAGCCAACCCCACAACAGCCATTCTTCTCCTTTTTCACGGTGTTCATTTTTAGCAGCTTTGATCATCTGCTCGATGATAAGTAAACTTTCTTGGTGAGTTGGCACTCGTTCATTTGGTTCCATAATTATTTTGTTTTTCTGATTTGATCAGGTAACCAGGAATAATATAACTACATAGAATAGCTAATGCAGCCAGAAGAAGCTGGTAATCATAAGGCACAAACACAGTGATAGCTGCAAGCAACCAACAAAAAATGCCACCGATTACCAGTGGCTTAAATTGAATAAACTTTCCGGAAATAAATGTACATAAACCGTAAAATAGTATAAAAAAGGGCCACGCCTTTAACCACCCAATTGAAGTAGAGATAATAACGCTCAGGACAAAAAAACTTATTCCTATGCCCATCCACAAATAACCCATACTCTCCCCTACATATGTACGATATGTACGATTTTTTTCTTTATTGCTTTTTATTATAGTAATAATGAAAGCAGGAATTACGGACAACCAAACCAGATAATGATGCCTGTAATCTGAAATTACTTTCAATATAAATTGAAGAAGTACTGCAATAAAAGTGATCCATCCCCACAACAAAAAATAAAACCTGTTCTCACTTATGTTGTCTTTTGTTTTTTCAATCATAGATTGAATAAGCTGCAGGCTTTGCTGCGGTGAAAATTTCTGTTCCATAGCTTTATTTATTCATACCCTTTAAAAGAGATTCCGTCATTCGTTTACCCCAGGATGGATAAATACTGCTTTCCGGTTTAAATGCAGCAAACTTTTGCAAGGCAAGTTCAAATAATTTTTTTGCTTCTGTTTTACTACCGCCAAATTGCTCCGGAGTAAAATATTTATCCTGCGCCTGTAAATAATACACCCGTGGGTTTTCGGGATTTAATTTTTGGGCAGTCTCCAATGCCTGTGAAGCCATTGGCCCATATTTCATATGCCTGTTTTGCGGATCAACCATCATCCGCAGGGTTGCAATCATTTTTTTCACTACATACACTTCAGAATTATTCTTGCTTAACTCATCTGCTTTATTAATTAATTGTTCTGCTTTATCCGCTACAGGATCTATTTTATCAGCATTTACTCCTAACTGCCCGCCGGATAAACCATAACCTATGTTAACCGTAGCAAGAGCAGCATAATAATACGGAAGCCACTGATTTTTTTCAGCATCTCCGATCCGCTCAAATGCATTTGCTAAATCCTTCATGTCATCAATACTTCTTGTAGTGTCAAAAGTTGCAACTTTTACTTCCATTGCTTTTACATACTTATCGTTTTGAGAAAACGAG